>JAKBAT010000093.1 GCA_021808815.1 Pseudomonadota bacterium | reverse complement strand
GGCAGAAACCCCACTGACTCCGGCATCAGATCCATGACATATCCCCTCAGGAAATTTATGCTGTCTTATGCTGGCAGACGCATCTCATGATGCTTTTGTCGTTGTGCAGTGCACCTTCACCGATTATTATAATCTCAACCGCGCTACGCTATCATTGCCATAGTCAACACCAGACCATAACATCGATGAAATTCTCACCCGCCCTGTTAACCCTGGCCTTTATTCTCCTGACGACCATCGGGATGGCACCGTCCCATGGCGATGCACAGGAGCCCGCAACGGTCTACCTCGAGGAAATGACGTCACCGGAATTGCGCGCGCGCATCGCTGACGGGGCCCGCACCGTCCTGGTCCCCATCGGCGGCACCGAACAGAATGGCGCCCACATGGTGCTGGGCAAACATAACGTGCGCGCCAGGATCCTGGCTGGCATGATTGCCCGCCAACTGGGCCACGCCATCGTGGCCCCCGTGATATCGTACGTCCCGGAAGGCGCCATTCACCCCCCCGAAGCACACATGCGTTTTGCCGGTACGATTTCCGTTCCTGTCGCCACCTTCGAATCCCTGCTGGAAGGGACTGCGCGCAGTTTCAGACAGCACGGATTTCACCGCATCATTTTTCTGGGCGATCATGGCGATTATCAACAAGCCATTGCAAGAACCGCACAACGCCTGAACCGGGAGTGGGCTTCCGATCCCTCCTGTCGCGCCTATGCCTTGCCGGCCTACTATGAAGCGGGGCAGACCGCTTTCGCCGAGCATCTGAAAGCACAAGGGTTCAGTGACACCCAGATCGGAACCCATGCCGGCCTTCTGGACACTTCCCTGGCGCTGGCCATTGACCCTGCCCTGGTGCGTACCGATCTCCTCGGCCCGGATAAACCCCCCGTGCCCCGGGAAGGCGTTCGGGGCGATCCCCGTGCCGCCTCGGCAGCGTTGGGTCTGACCGGTGTGCGGATGATCGTGGATGCCTCCGTAGCCGCCATACGCAAGCTTCCTCCACTGGAGTAATATGGACGTTGCTGCAGCGTCCGCCCCCCTGTTGCCCGCGTCACCTTTTTAAACAAACGCCGGGACTTCCTCTCATGTCGAACGCCACATCTGCTTTCCCGCGCGGCCCAGCCGCGTGGAGCCGCCTCGTCCTGTGTCTTTTGTTCCCCTGCCTGCTCAGTGGCGGGAGCCGGGCAGCCGACCCAGGTACCATCACCCCGCCGCCGGTCACCGGAAGCCGCGAGACCCCGGTGCCTTCCTGGGGCAAGCCATTGCCCTATCCGGTCGTGATTGCGGACCGGCGCAACAACCGCCTCATCGAGGTTGCCCCCAACAAGGAAATCCTGTGGCAGTTTGGTTCCCCAAACCTGAAGATCTACCACGATAACGACGATGTCTATTTCTCTCCCGACGGGCATTTGCTCGCCATCAGCGAGGAAGACAACCAGGACATCCACCTCATCGATTATGACAAGCATGAACTGGTCTGGAGTTACGGCGTGGCAGATATCCCCGGCCCAGGCCCGGGATATCTGAATTTTCCGGATGATACCCATGTGATGAAGGATGGCACCATCGTGGTAGCCGACATCCGGAATTGCCGTATCCTGTTCCTGGACCGCGACACATCCACGGTCAAGACCCAGTGGGGTCAACCTGGACGCAAAGGCGAACCCTGGACACGGAATGCGCAGTGCCGTCATAACCCCCCGCATCAGCTGGGGCTGCCCAATGGCGTCACAGAACTGGATAACGGAAACATCCTGATCACCGAAATCATCGGCGCCTGGATTTCGGAAGTCACGCGTGACGGAAAGCTGGTATGGGACAGCCGGGCCTTCGGCATGCGCTACCCTTCGGACGCCATGCCCACGCGGGATGGTCAGGTGATCGTCGCGGATTACAGCAAACCGGGGCGCGTGATCGTCTTTGATCCGAAACAGCACAAGGTCACATGGGATTATGCAGTGAAGGAGGGAGAAGGCATGCTCAATCATCCTTCACTGGCGCAGGAGCTGCCGAATGGCGACGTGATTCTGAATGACGATTACCGCCATCGCGTCATTGTCATCGACCGGCAAACACAGCAGATCATCTGGCAATACGGTACCACTGACCACCCCGGGAACGGCCCAGGACAACTCAACAATCCCGATGGGATTGACATCGACGTCTTCCGGGACTGGCGCAAGAAGAACTGATCTGTCCAGGCAGCGGTCAAACCCCCGCTTGCCGCAATGTCAGAACGGTTGCGGCCAGGTCCTGAAAGCCCGATTCGGTCAGGCTGAAATGATCGAGCGCAATGGCCCCTCCGACCACCCAATCCGCAGTGCGTTCAAATCCGGATTCGGCATGCAATACCCGTTCCGCCAGCAGGGCAAGTGCAATCAGATCCCGGCTTTGTGCCGGCAGATCCTTGCCTGACCCCGACAGTGCTTCATAGTCATGATGATGGTGAATGGCCTCGGCAATGGGCTCCGGCAACCCCCAGTCCTTCGCCATCAGATATCCGATATAAGTGTGAGTGACCCGATGCTGCTCCTGCTCGATCTGGACCAGGCCCTTTACTTGCGAACTGTTGGCCAGCTCCCAGGTTTTCCGGTATCCCGGCAACCCTGACATCAGCAAAAGCACGCCCGCGTTCTGGAACAGGCCGAAGGTGAACGCCTGATCCTTGTCCACGCCCGACATCAGGCCCGCCATGTAGGAAGACACCAGGGCCACCTGTGCCGAATCCTCAAGAAACTTCTCGAGTTCAAGGGCATTGAGCCCTGGCGCGACATTGCGCAACGCCATTCCCGTCACGATGCGCGTGACGGCCAATAAGCCCAGCAGGTTGACAGCCTGCCGCACGGAAACCACTTTGGACGCCAATCCATAAAATGGGGAATTGACCGTCTTGATCATGGCGGCAGAAATGCCCACATCCGCAGAAATCAGCTTCTCAATCTGCCGAAGATCAGGCTCGTCTTTTTTCATTTCCGATTCGAGCTGGGACAGGACCGTGGGGCGTGGAGGAATACCAACTCCCAGGCTGGCACGCTCCAACTCGTCGTTTGATTTCATTCCTCCCTCCTTACTGAGCCCCGTGCCCTGAAAAGCATGCCCGGGTGAATTGTCCTGCCCAGAACCGCAGGCGGTGCCGGATAGTCCCCTCATTATGAAGTGCGATTGTGCGATTGCACGGAGGTTGCGCAAATATCAGCTTCGGTTTCCTACACGCATGTCGTCCTTATTCTTACGCCTCTCCTGCTTGGAAACATCCATGTTTCGCTATCATTGTTATAAATTAATAAAGTTATACTTATTCCCAATGCATCCGCATTCTGGGGATAGAATCTCACATTCGATTTCTGGAAACTTCCATGAACGCCCTGTTCCGATATCACAAGCTGGCTGAATCGATTGAAGCACTTCCTGCCTTCAAGGGCCTGGATCCAGTGCAGGTGGAAATTCTGATGGCAGTCGGACTCAGCCGTCAGAATGAGGAAATGCTGACCGTCAGCAACGTACTGGAAATGACGCACCTCGCATCACCGGCGACGTTGCATGGACGCCTGAAGGAACTCCGCAACCGCGGTTTCATCGAGATCGTGCCCGGCCAGGACAACCGCTTCAAATTCCTGGCGCCCTCTCCACTGGCCAATGAGTATTTCAACGCCCTGGATCGCTGCATCCGGAAATCAGTTCAGCCCGGTTGAAAGTGCCCTTTGCCGTTTTCAAGTAATTCCATGACGGTTCCCACCGTCACGAATGACCCGAAAACCACAATCCGATCCTCGGGATGGGCACGCCTGCGCGCCGCGAGGAATGCTTCCTGAAGCGAGTCGAACCCGTTCACCTCGCCTTCCACGCCAGATAGAAACGATTGCAGCTCCTGCAGCGATGCGCCACGTTTTTCGCTGATGCCTGCCACGCACCAGACGTCAATCAGTTCCGCCAGCTGGGCAATCACGCCGGCAACATCCTTGTCGTGCAGCATGCCGAACACCGCCCAGGTTTTGCCGCTGCAACGTTGCGTCCGCAGGTTGCGGGCCAGCTCTCCTGCCGCATGCGGGTTATGCGCCACATCGAGGACCACCAGCGGGTACAGGGCGACCTGCTGGAAACGGCCCGGCAATGTCGCCATCTTGATCCCCTGCCGCAGCGCTGATGCAGAGACCGGAAGCAGGGTGTCAAGGCTGGCCAGCGCGGCCAGTGCCGCCGCCGCATTACGGTACTGAAACTCCCCCAGCAACTTGAGTGCGGGCATTTCTGTCCAATGGCAATCCGCCATGGAAAACGACCAACGATCGCCCTCATGGCGAACTGAAAAATCCCGGTCGATTTGCAACAGGTGCGCTCCCAGGTCGCGGGCAACCCGCGCTATGGAGGACGGCGGATCGGGATCAGCACAGATGGCGGGCTTTCCAGGACGAAACACGCCGGCCTTTTCAGTGCCGATGGCCTCACGGGTGTTCCCGAGCCAGGCTTCGTGGTCAAGCGCAATGCTGGTCACAATGGCGCAGGCCGGTTCGAAAATGTTCACCGCATCAAGCCGCCCCCCCAACCCCACTTCCAGCACCACCACGTCCAAGGCGGCGTCGATGAACACCTGCATGGCCGCCAGCGTGCCGAATTCAAAGGGGGTCAGTGGCTGGTCCGCGCGCGCGGCTTCCACTTTGGCAAATGCGTCGCACAGCTGCTGGTCGCTTGCCAGTGCCGTCCCGATCCGGACCCGTTCGTTGTAACGTACCAGATGGGGTGATGAATAGACCCCTACGCGGTAGCCCGCCGCCTCAAGGCAACTCGCCAGCAGGGCACAGGTAGAGCCCTTGCCATTGGTGCCGGCAACCGTAATGAGGGGAAAGGAAGGCTGCATGCCCATGGCATCCCGAACCCGGGACACCCGGTCCAATCCCATGTCGATGGTTTGCGCATGCAAACGTTCAGTATGCGCCAGCCACTCCGCAAGCGTACGCACGCTTGCGGAGTGTGGCGGGAGAAAATCGCAGGCCGCGTTCACGCATCAAAACCGGTGAAGGGCCTGCATGTCCGATCAGAACAACCCGACAATGTTGCCGTCGGCGTCGATGTCCACTTTTTCGGAGGACGGCACCTTGGGCAAACCTGGCATGGTCATCATGTCACCACAAATGGCCACCACAAATCCTGCGCCATTGGCCAGACGCACTTCACGCACGTTCAGCGTATGGCCGGTGGGAGCGCCTTTGACATTGGGATCGGCACTGAAGGACATTTGGGTTTTCGCCATGCAGACCGGGAAATGGCCGTAATCCTTGTTCCACTCCTCAAGCTGCTTGCGGGCGTTGTCGCTGAAGGTCACCTGGCCGGCACGGTAGATCTTGGTGGCGATGGCGGTGATCTTTTCCTGCAGGGTGGCGCTATCCGGGTAGACATAAGTGTGCTTTTTGGCGGAGTGTTCCACCAGGTCCACCACCGTACGCGCCACTTCCTCTGCGCCCTTGCCCCCTTCTGCCCAATGACGGGCCAGTACGAATTTGCCTCCCATGGCCTCGATCCGGGTTTTCAGCAAATCGATTTCAGCCTGGGTATCGAAGGTGAAATGATTGACGGACACGACGCAGGGCAGGTTGTAGTTGTCGCGAATGTTCTCCAGATGGCGTTCGATGTTGACCATCCCTTTTTCCAGTGCGGCCAGGTTTTCCTTGTTGAGATCTTCCTTCTTGACCCCACCATGGAACTTCAGCGCACGGATGGTGGCCACCAGTACCACGGCCGAAGGATTGAGGCCTGCCATGCGACATTTGATGTCGATGAATTTTTCCGCGCCCAGGTCAGCGCCAAAGCCGGCTTCCGTCACCACATAATCCGCCAGTTTCAGCCCGGCCTTGGTGGCGATCACCGAGTTGCAACCGTGCGCGATGTTGGCAAAGGGGCCGCCATGGATGATGGCCGGGTTGTTCTCCAGGGTCTGCACCAGATTGGGCTTGATGGCATCCTTGAGGAGGGTCGCCATGGCCCCATGCGCCTTGAGATCACTGGCATACACGGGTTTGCGATCGCCCTGGGTGTATCCGATGATGATGCGCCCCAGGCGTGCCTTCAGATCCATCAGGGAACTGGACAGGCACAAAATGGCCATCACTTCCGAAGCCACGACAATATCGTACCCGTCTTCACGCACGAACCCGTTTGCCGTTCCACCCAAACCCACCACGATCTTGCGCAAGGCGCGATCGTTCATGTCCACCACGCGTTTCCACTGGATCAGGCGCGGGTCGATGCGCAGCTCATTGCCGTGGTTGATATGGTTGTCGATCAGGGCGGCCAACAGGTTGTTGGCCGCTGCGATGGCATGGAAATCGCCCGTGAAATGCAGGTTGATGTCCTCCATCGGGACGACTTGGGCGTAGCCTCCACCCGCCGCACCGCCCTTCACCCCAAATACGGGGCCCAGGGAAGGTTCGCGCAGGCAGATGATGGTTTTCTTGCCGATGCGGTTCAGCGCATCGCCCAGTCCCACGGTGGTGGTGGTCTTGCCTTCGCCTGCAGGAGTTGGGCTGATGGCCGTGACCAGAATCAGCTTGCCGTCAGGGCGATCCTTGAGGCTGTTGAGATACTCCAGGGAAACTTTTGCTTTGAAATGCCCGTAGGGCTCGAGGTGCTCGTCGCCCACGCCCAGTTTTTGACTGGCAACCTGGGTAATGCGCTCCATCTTTGCCGATTGAGCGATTTCGATATCCGATGCCATGACAACCTTCTCCTGTAAGTCTTGATTTGCGTCAATTTTTGACCACGCAACCAGTGGGTCAAAACCCGGCAGTCACCTTATCAGAATGGCCCGGAAATCGTTCACATTTGTGAGGGTTGGGCCGGTATAGATCAAGCTTTCTAGTTTTGAGAAGAAAGTATAACCGTCATTGTTCGCCAGAAATTCCTTGGGGCGCAGCCCCAGCGCCTCTGCCCGAGCGAGGGTATCCGGTGAGAGCAGTGCGCCAGCATTGTCTTCGGTCCCATC
>JAKBAT010000092.1 GCA_021808815.1 Pseudomonadota bacterium | reverse complement strand
GCTGCAATCGGCACAGGAACGCTCACTTATACTGCGATATCCGATACGGCAGCCCATTTGGTTCCGGGTGGTATGGCTTCCCTGTACATTACGGATGGCATCACGGTAACCGTCACTACGCCATCCACGGTTGCCCAGGCCGGAGCCATTCGGACAGCCGATCCTACCGGCACACTGAGCCTGACCCTGAGCGACAGCATCGCCAACCTCACCGGACACACCACCGAGGCCGGCGCCACCAGCTACACCGTCCTGGACACCGCAGCCAACATCCTGGGCGGCATCTCCGGCTCCGTGGTCACCGGCGCCTCCGCCGTCGACCTCTCCGCCAATGCCACGGACCTGTCCATCGCCCAGGCAACGACGCTGGCCGGAATCACAGGCTTCAGCCTGAACGGACACACCTACAGCATCGCGGATACGGCAGCCGCCATCGCGGCCAATGCCTCCAGCCCCGTGATCACCGATGCCTCGGCCGTGAATCTCTCGGCGGACGCCCTGGGCCTGACCGTGGCCCAGGCCACCGCCCTGGCGGCCATTACCGGATTCAGCGTCAATGGACATGCCCTGACCCTGAGTGACACCCTGGCGAACATTTTGGCCTTGGATGCGGCGACCGGCGGCGCTGCCCTCCTGGGCACCACCGGCGTCACGGCAAGCCTGAGCGGCGATGGCAGCTCGACATCACTTGCCAACATGGAGACCCTTGCCGGGCTGGGCAGCCATTTTAGCCTGAACAGCCACATGCTCACCTACACCGACAGCCTGGCCAACATTGAGACACTGGATGGAGCAACAGGTGGTGCCGCCTTGCTGGGCACCTCGGGCATGATGGTCGAGCTGAATGCAAACGCATCAACCACTTCCCTGAGCACCATGGAGATGCTTGCCGCGTTGCCAAGCTTCAGCCTGAATGGCCATACGCTGACCTATACCGACAGCTTGTCGAACATCTTGGCCCTGGATGGAGCGACGGGCGGTGCCACCCTCCTGGGCATGGCGGGCTTGACCGTTGAGCTGAGCGCAGACTCGACAATCACTTCCTTGGGCACCATGGAAACACTTGCCGCGTTAGGCAGCAATTTCAGCCTGAACAGCCACACCCTGGCCTACACCGACACCTTGGCGAACATCCTGGCTCTGGATGCGGCGACCGGCGGCGCCACTCTCCTGGGAACCACCGGCATCACGGCAAACCTGAGCGGCAATGCCAGTTCCACTACGCTTGCCGACATGGAGGCAATTGCCGGGTTGGGCAGCCACTTCAGCCTGAACAGCCACACCCTGGCCTATACCGACACCCTGGCGAACATTTTGGCCTTGGATGCGGCGACCGGCGGCGCTGCCCTCCTGGGCACCACCGGCGTCACGGCAAGCCTGAGCGGCGATGGCAGCTCGACATCACTTGCCAACATGGAGACCCTTGCCGGGCTGGGCAGCCATTTTAGCCTGAACAGCCACATGCTCACCTACACCGACAGCCTGGCCAACATTGAGACACTGGATGGAGCAACAGGTGGTGCCGCCTTGCTGGGCACCTCGGGCATGATGGTCGAGCTGAATGCAAACGCATCAACCACTTCCCTGAGCACCATGGAGATGCTTGCCGCGTTGCCAAGCTTCAGCCTGAATGGCCATACGCTGACCTATACCGACAGCTTGTCGAACATCTTGGCCCTGGATGGAGCGACGGGCGGTGCCACCCTCCTGGGCATGGCGGGCTTGACCTATACGTTGGACAATGCTGCCGGCTCCCTGGGCACCATCAGCGCAACTGGGGCAGAACTGGTTGGCAACGCGAGCAATGCCGCCAGCTACAATTACACGACCACCATCTCCAGCGGGATGATGACCTTGAATAATTGCGCAGGAAGCACACTGAACATTTCGGGCGGCAACATAACTTTCGGGAATGCGAATGGCAACAACGTCCTGAATATCAGCGGTACTTCGACCATGAATCTGGGGGCGCATACCAGCGGCGACACCCTTAACATCACCGGTGGAACTTCCGCCGCGATCGTCATCAGCGGCGAAACCGCTTCTGATTCGATCGCCATATCCGGCGGTACCTCCAATACACTCACAGTGGCTGCAGCCAATGCCGCCCCGATTAGCGTTTCGGGCGGGACCACAACGCTATCCGAGGCGGGCTCAGGCACCTTGACCAACGCCATTTCCGTGTCTGGCGGATCTTTGACCCTTGGCAATTATGAATACGGATTTGCCGCAACCGGGGCAACGCTGACATTGTCGGGTACCGGCACGGTAGATCTTGGCGTTACGGGAGGCAACATCCATGCAAGTGCCGATACAGTGAAAGTTACGGGCGGAACACCCACACTGAGCGATCTGGGGGGCTCTGACGTGCTGGTCATTTCTGGAGGAAACCTTACCACCACGCTCGGCGCCAACTGGACCGCCACCGCTTCGACTTCCAACGCAGGCACAGCCACAATTAGCACTGCAGGGCACAACATCAGTCTTGCCAGCGCCACCGGGGCGAATGGATGGACCCTCACGGCCACAGGCACTGGAACCACCACCATGACGGGCAGCGCCCAAAATGACACGCTCAATGGAAACTCGGCCGGCGGCATCACGATCGATGGGCATGGAGGAACCGATACCATCGCCCTCGGCACCCATACTATGGCCGACACCATCTACGTATCGGGAACCACGAATGCCATTGAAACAGTCACGGGATTTGGCAGCTCCACAGGCACGGTGGCCGACATCTTAAACGTGACAGCAACAGGCAATGTATTGGCTGGTGTCACACTAATCGACGAAACCGGTTTGGCATTTAACAAGGCTGCTCTGGGCGCAGCGTCAGGATATGTTTTCCACGATGCCGATGGAGGAACCGCACTGACTGCAACAACAGCCGCCCTCCTGTTTTCAACGACCAAGGGAGGCGGTCACTGGGCCATTACCGCTGGAGCAGGTACCCAAACTGAATTGCTCATCGAAACCGGGGCCACCACGACTTCGGACACGGTTTGGAAAATCTCGGAAACCTCCGGAGGTGTGTTTACTGCCGTCAAGGTAGTCGGAGTTACGGTCGTAGCCACTCACGATGTCGTCTACAGCACCCTGGCCTGAACCCGTTTGGCCGAGTCATGCATTGACCCGGCCACCGCTGTTTTTAGGCTGCCTGGACGTACTCGAGCCCATGCTGTGCAAGTCCGGCCAGATTGATGTTGGCCGCATTGATTTCCGACTGGGCTGCCAGAACGGCAAGGCTCGCTTGGGTGTACTGACCTGAAACCAGCGTTCCGTTCCAATAGCTGAGATCCTGGGAGCCTGGGGCCATTCCGAAAAGGTTCTGGTACAGCAACTGGATTTCCTGGGTATTCGTAAAGCCGCTCCCAAACTTTGCATTAAGCTCGGATTGGGCGAGGCTCACGATTCCAACTCCTCCGTCCGCCAGTTTCAGCGCAGCCCCCGCATCCACTGGATTTGACACTGCAGATGCTCCGGACACGGCACCCAGCACTTCTGCCGCCATGCCGGCATTTCCTCCACCGACGTCAAATGCCACTGACATATCCTTGAACTGAAGGCGATCAATGCCAACCAGCACATCGGATTTTCCGGCACCTGTAGCGCCCGTAACCACCAGCCCGGCAGCAACCCTGGACACGACGTAGTCAGAATGATTTCCGGAATAGCTGACCACATCAAGTCCTGTCCCCCCGCCATTGATCATGTTGTTGGGGTTCGCTGCCAGCATGTTTTCTGTTGCTGCAGAAAATATGCTGACTTTCCCCTCGGCAAGGTTGATGGTGTTTTCCGGCACCACAGTCGCGGATGCAATAGCCAAATTGCTGCCAAGCGTGATCGTCACAGTGTCCGGGGCAGTCGCTTCCACCCCAAGGTCAATGTTTGCTGTTCCATTCTGTCCTATCGTTACGCTTCCACTCAAAGTGCCGGACATCAACTGCGATGGATGGATGCCTGAAATCGTGTAAGTCACCTCAGTGCCGGGAGCCACGCCTGCGGTTTGAATGTTGAACAGATTCTCGCTGCCCGCATTGATTGTCGCGGGGCCGATAATTTCATAAGCGGGGGCCATCTTGTAGCCCAAGGCTGCCATGACTTGCAGGTCGGTAAAGCTCAGCAGCGGCAGGTTTCCGGACTGACCGCTGCCGAAGGAATCGACCACGCCCGCCGCCCAGTCCCCCCGATCACCGCCGGCATTGAAACTTCCCAGGTTCGTGGCACCTCCGTCAATTGAAAAATAGCCTGGCGACCCTCCTGCTGAAAGCTGTAAAACCCCATTCGCTGAATAATCGTATAGATTGAGCGAATCTCCCCAGCCGGGCGCGGGGAAATTCATTCTTCCCAGGACATGCGTGATTTCATGAATCGCGCACGCCAGAAAGTCATAACCGGTATTGCTCCCCGAACCAAAATTCCAGCAGACATCGCTGGCAAACCCGATGCTGCCGGCCTGAGCCCCCGCATAAGGATCGATGACGTTCAGGACCTGAGCCTGTGCCTGGCCAATTTCCCATTTCAAGCCGGATGTCGGGTTGTAGGCAGGAAGATTTTTGACCAGCGAAAGCGAGTAATCGGCATTTGCTGCCGCATACAATGCGCTCTCAAGACGCGAGTAACTGACTTCCACGGCATTGGAATAAGAGCCGGTGGCAATGTCTGAATTGCCGTCGATGAATGTGCCATTGTTTTCTCCCCATCCGACCTGAATGTTGACCTTGATGGGGTTCAAAATTGCACTGTCGATGATGTTGGCTGCCTGTTGCAACGCGGTTAAAAACCCGGATGGCGCCGAACTGACAGAGGAGTCACACGCAAAACTGATCTGCATGGAGAGGATCTAAAAAATCAAGGCCTGTCGATATAACGACAGGCCCCTGAAATTCTTTAGCTGCTCCTCGCAAATGTGCCAGAATACCTACGATGACTTCGGAAAAACCCTGACTTGGGAGTTCACACATGGACATTTATTCCGAACTGCAAGCCACCATCACCGACCTTGTCCAGCCTGGCCGCGGCATCCTGGCCGCGGACGAAAGCGAACCCACCATCGCCAAGCGCTTCAAGGCGGTCGGCATCGAATCCACGGAAGAAAACCGGCGGGCCTACCGCACCCTGTTGATCGGCACGCCAAACATCGGCCATTTCCTCAGCGGCGTCATCCTGTTCGAAGAAACGCTGGGCCAGCGCAACGACCAAGGCACCCCGCTGCCCGCCTTCGCCGCGGCCCAGGGCATCGTGCCCGGCATCAAGGTGGACAAGGGCATCGCCCCATTGCCCGGAGCTCCGGGAGACAACGTGACGCAAGGGCTGGACGGCCTGGGAGAACGCCTGAAAGGCTACAAAACCCAGGGCGCCCGTTTCGCCAAGTGGCGGGAAGTCTATCCCATCAGCGAGCGCAACCCCACGCCGCTGGGCATCGACGTCAACGCGGACACGTTGGCGCGTTACGCCGCCACCTGCCAGTCCGTGGGCATCGTTCCCATCGTCGAGCCTGAAGTGCTTCTGGACGGGGACCACACGATGCAACGGTGCGCCGAAGTGACGGAATGCGTGCTTCATGCCGTCTTCCATGCCCTGCATCGCCACGGGGTCCTGCTTGAGCTCATGCTGCTCAAACCCAGCATGGTGCTGCCCGGCAAGGAATCCGCCGCGCGCGCAAGCGTCGAGGAAGTGGCCCGGGAAACCCTGCGTGTTCTGAAGCGAACCGTTCCGGCAGCCGTGCCCAGCATCAATTTCCTTTCCGGGGGGCAGACCCCCGAACAGGCCACCGCCCATCTTGACGCCATGAACCGGCAATACCCCGGCGCCCCCTGGAGCCTTTCCTTCTCCTACGCGCGCGCCTTGCAGGAACCGGTCATGAGCTGCTGGCGCGGAAACCCGGCCAATGTGGCTGCGGCCCAGAAGCTGTTCTACCGAAGAGCGGAAATGAATTCCCTTGCTCGGCAAGGCAAATACAGGCCCGAGCTGGAAAATACGGGAACCTGAACGGGGTTTGCGCTCTCGGTTATACTCACGGGCGATACCCTAGAGCGACTTTGCTGACACCTTGCTTTTCGATGCCCGAAACCGCCAAAAGCGCTGAAACCGCCAATTCGTTGGCGCCTTCCTATGTATTGCTCCAGGACGATGGCGTTTATATCCATCTGCCTTCCGCACCGTCCCAGGATCAGCTGCGACAATTTGCCCATCGCATTTTCGACAACAGCTCCTATTTCTCAGGGCTCGACTACGGCGTTTTCATGTCGCTGCTTTACGGCAACGAGCCCATGGCCCAGATCGGAAAAGGGAGCGACCAGCTGAAAATAGCCGACCGCATCGCCGCGCTTTCCACCGAACGCCTGGGCCTGTACAAGGGGCTTAAGATCGATCCCAAAGGGCTTCAGGCCGAATATCTTTTTGAACCGGTCTATCTTGAAATCGTCCGTTCGGAGCCGGTCTATGGCTTGCCCGGTCCGGACGGAACCAGTCCCATCGTGAAGTACCGGCAGGTCACCGACCAGATTCCCGCAAAACTGGACTTCGACGAATTCGTGGCGGCCCTATGGCTCAAGGGAGTGCGATTCGGAATCGACGCGGCGGCAGTCCGCGAAGCTCTCCGGACAGGAAAAACCGGACGCCAGGTCATCGCCGTCCATCGTCCGGCCACGCCCAGCCACGATGCCGAGGTGAGCGAGGAAACAGACCGCCTGCACCAGGACCGTTCCCCCACGGTACTTCCCAGCGGCCGAACCGATTTTCGCAAAGCAAAAAACCGCTTCCCTCAGGTCACGAAAGATACCGTGCTGCTGCGCAAAATCGCGCGGGTGCTGGGCGAGCCGGGGTATCGGGTCAACGGCACCGAAATCGAGCCCCGGATGCCCAAGGACCTTTCGCTGGAACAACGGGCCGGCGAAGGCACGCGCGTCGAGCACGGCGCCGCAGGCGACGTACTGGTGGCCAGCCGGGACGGCTTTCTCAGTATGGATTCCCATTCCGGCCAGGTGCGCATTTCCAC
>JAKBAT010000091.1 GCA_021808815.1 Pseudomonadota bacterium | reverse complement strand
GGGGACAATGTATCGGTGACGGTGGCGCTGATTGCCCCGATTGCGATGGAAGAGGGGTTACGCTTTGCGATTCGCGAAGGTGGCCGTACCGTGGGCGCCGGCGTGGTGTCCAAGGTGATCGAGTGAGGTAGAGACAGGCCAGTAGCTCAATTGGCAGAGCGACGGTCTCCAAAACCGTAGGTTGGGGGTTCGAGGCCCTCCTGGCCTGCCACAATGACAAGTACGGCAAAAGGACTTTCGCTGGAATGGCGGACAAGTTGAAATTCGGGTTTGCGATCCTGTTGGTGATAGCAGGGATCGTCGGGTACTACCAGTTGTCGGAACACGCGCTGGTATTGCGCGTGGTTTCAGTGCTGGCAGGGCTGGGACTGGGGGCCGCTGTGGCCTGGTTTACGGCTTCCGGCCAAGAGTTCTACCGCTTTGGGCAGGAATCGGTTGCCGAAGCAAAACGCGTGGTCTGGCCCTCACGCAAGGAAACCTGGCAGACCACCCTGGTGGTGTTCGGGCTGGTGTTGGTCATGGGCCTGTTTCTGTGGGTGGTGGATTGGGGGCTTCTGGTGATCGTGCAACGACTGATGGGACGGGCAGAGTGATGGCGATGCGCTGGTATGTGGTTCATGCCTACTCGGGCTTCGAAAAAAGTGTGCAGCGTGCACTGGTGGAACGCATTGCCCGCTCGGGGATGCAGGATAGCTTTGGCGAGATCCTGGTTCCGGTCGAGGAAGTGGTGGAAATGAAAGGCGGTCAGAAGAGCATCAGCGAGCGCAAGTTCTTTCCGGGCTACCTCCTGGTGCAGATGGACATGACCGACGAGACCTGGCACCTGGTCAAAAGCACGCCCAAGGTCACGGGGTTCGTGGGAGGGCGGGCCAACAAGCCCACGCCGATTACGGACAAGGAAGTGGACAACATCCTGTTGCAGGTGCAGGAAGGGGTGGAGAAACCCCGTCCCAAGGTGCTGTTCGAGGTGGGTGAGTCGGTGCGGGTCAAGGACGGCCCGTTCACGGATTTCCATGGCAACGTGGAAGAGGTGAATTACGACAAGAACAAGTTGCGCGTGTCTGTCCTGATTTTTGGGCGGGCGACGCCGGTGGAGCTGGATTTCGGACAGGTGGAAAAGGGCTGACGCGGCGCGTTGGCATGGTCCGGACGGCGGGTTTCTTCAGGGGACTTTCCGTTTTTCCGGGGAGGGTGGCTTGCGCCATCCGATTGAACCCAACTCAATGGAGCTGAAATGGCAAAGAAAATTGTAGGATATATCAAGTTGCAGGTCCCTGCGGGCAAAGCGAATCCCAGCCCGCCCATCGGACCGGCGCTGGGCCAGCGCGGCCTCAACATCATGGAATTCTGTAAGGCTTTCAATGCCCAGACCCAGGGCATGGAAGTGGGCTTGCCGGTGCCGGTGGTCATTACGGCCTATGCCGACAAGAGTTTCACGTTCATCATGAAAACCCCGCCGGCGACCGTGCTGATCAAGAAAGCCGCCGGTGTTTCCAAAGGGAGTCCCAAGCCGCATACCGACAAGGTGGGCAAGCTGACTCGCGCACAAGCCGAGGCCATTGCGACCACCAAGATGCCTGACCTGACGGCAGCCGATCTCGACGCTGCCGTGCGGACCGTGGCAGGCAGCGCACGCAGCATGGGCATTGAAGTGGAAGGGGTGAAATGATGGCCAATATCTCCAGACGACATCAGGCCCTTCGGGCCGAAATCGACCGTGCCCGTGCCTATCCTGTGGAAGGGGCACTGGAACTGGTCAAGAAAACCGCGACCGCCAAGTTTGACGAATCCGTCGACGTGGCAGTCAATCTTGGCATCGATGCCAAGAAATCCGATCAGCAGGTGCGTGGTTCGATTGTCCTGCCGCGGGGCACGGGCAAGGCCATGCGCGTGGCAGTGTTCGCCCAGGGCGAGAATGCCGAGAAGGCCAGGGTGGCCGGTGCCGAGCACGTGGGATTCGAAGACCTCGCCGAAAAAATCAAGGGGGGTTTCATGGATTTCGACGTGGTCATCGCCACGCCCGATGCCATGCGTATCGTCGGCCCCCTGGGGCAGGTGCTGGGCCCTCGCGGCCTGATGCCCAACCCGAAAGTGGGGACGGTGTCTGCCGATGTGGCGGGCGCAGTCAGGAATGCCAAGGCAGGCCAGGTGCAGTACCGCACGGACAAGGCGGGCCTGGTGCACTGTTCAATCGGTCGCGCTTCCTTTTCGGTGGAAGCGCTCCAGGAAAACCTGCTGGCGTTGTTGGGTGCGCTCAACCGGGCGCGTCCGACATCGGCAAAAGGGATTTACCTGAAGAAGGTTTCGGTTTCCAGCACCATGGGCGTGGGTATTCGCGTGGACAATGCCACGCTGGCGCTGTAGGCCGCTTGTAAAGACTTTGGGCAGCCGGAAACCCGTTTCCGGCTGGACATCAAAGACCGTAGGGACCCTACCCGGGTTTAATCGCCGCAAGGCCGCCTACGCAGATGGCGTACCCTGATGGAAGGTCAAGTTTCATTGGTGGCAGGTTGGCACCAAAGCCCTGAAAGAAAGGTCGCCGTGGTTGGAATGGTGCGCAAGCGCCGTTTCGTAATCTTAGAGGAGGACAGACCTTGAGTCTCAATCTTGAAGAGAAAAAGGCGGTCGTGGCCGAAGTGACCGGGCAGCTTTCCAAAGCCCAGTCCATCATCCTGGCGGAGTATCGCGGGATGGAAGTGAGCGACATGACCGTTCTGCGAGCCAAGGCCAGGGCAGCGGGGGTGTACTTCCGCGTTCTGAAAAACACTCTCGTGCGTCGTGCGGTGACGGACACGCCATTTGCATCATTGGCCGACAAAATGGTCGGCCCTCTGGTGTATGGCATTTCCGACGATCCGGTAGCGGCCGCGAAAGTGATTCACGAATTTTCCAAGAGCAATGACCGGCTGGTCATCAAGGCGGGTGCCATGGCGAATGTCGTCATGACCCCCAAGGATGTCGCCAGCCTGGCCACCATGCCAAGCCGTGATGAGCTCATCGCCAAATTGATGGGCACCATGCAGGCACCGGTGGCGAAATTCGTGCAGACGCTCAACGAAGTCCCGGCCAAATTTGCGCGCGGCCTTGCGGCTGTGCGTGATCAGAAACAAGCCACTGTTTAAATTTTAAGGAGTTGAAAAATGGCACTCAGCAAATCTGAAATTCTGGATGCAATCGCGGGCATGACCGTGCTCGAACTGTCCGAGCTGATCAAGGACATGGAAGAGAAATTTGGCGTTTCCGCTGCCGCGACAGCCGTTGCCGTGGCCGCACCCGCTGCTGGCGCAGCTGCCGCAGCGGTGGAGGAAAAGACCGAGTTCAACGTCATCCTGACCGCGGCTGGCGACAACAAGGTGAACGTCATCAAGGTCGTGCGCACGATCACCGGACTGGGCCTGAAGGAAGCGAAGGACCTGGTGGATGGGGCTCCCAAGCCCGTCAAGGAAGGGGTCTCCAAGGCCGATGCCGATGCGATCGCCAAGCAACTGGCAGAAGCAGGCGCCACTTTCGAGATCAAGTAATTGCAATGCCTGAAGGGCTGGCGGGGCGCCGCCGGCCCGGCTTTCCGTAAGGAAGGCAATTGTTCCGCGGCGACCTTTTCTCAAAGGTCGCCGTACGCATCTGTCATTCTGCCGTGGAGATAACATGAGTTACTCATTCACCGAGAAAAAGCGCATTCGCAAGAGTTTTGCCAAGCGCCAAAGCGTTCTCGAAGTTCCGTTTCTGCTGGCGACGCAACTGGATTCCTATACCGAGTTCCTGCAGGCCAATGTGGCCTCCAATGCACGCAGGAACCAGGGCCTCGAATCGGCTTTCCGGACCGTATTCCCCATCTCGAGCCATTCCGGTAACGCGTCCCTTGAGTACGTGAGCTATCAGTTGGGAACACCACCTTTTGACGTGATTGAGTGTCAGCAACGCGGGATGACCTATGCCTCGCCCCTGCGGGCACGGGTGCGCCTCAAGATCATGGATCGCGAGGCTTCCAAGCCGACGGTGAAGGAGGTCAAGGAGCAGGAAGTGTACATGGGCGAAATTCCGCTCATGACCAAGAACGGCTCCTTCGTGATCAATGGCACGGAACGGGTCATTGTCTCGCAGCTGCATCGCAGCCCCGGCGTGTTTTTCGAACATGATCGCGGCAAAACCCATTCCTCGGGAAAACTGCTGTTTTCCGCGCGCATCATCCCCTATCGTGGTTCCTGGCTCGACTTCGAGTTCGATCCCAAGGACTACCTCTATTTCCGGGTGGACCGCCGCCGCAAGATGCCGGTGACGACCCTGCTCAAGGCCATTGGCTATACGCCGGAACAGATCCTGGAAACCTTTTTTGCCTTCGATACCTTCCACGTGGATGCCAAGGCCATGCACATGGAGCTGGTGCCCGAGCGCCTGCGTGGCGACGTGGCCCGCTTCGACATCCAGGTCAAGGGCAAGGTGATCGTGCCCCGCGACAAGCGGGTCACGGTCAAGCATATCCGCGAAATGGAGCAGGCCGGCCTCAAGCGCATCGAAGTGCCGGAAGAATTCGTGGCCGGCCGGACGTTGGCCCGTGACGTGATCGATACCAGTACCGGCGAAATGCTGGGGCGCGCCAACGACGAGCTCACCGAAGCCACCCTGACCAAGTTCCGGGCGGCGGGCGTGACCGAATTCCAGACCATTTACACCAATGACCTCGATCAGGGGCCGTACATTTCCCAGACGTTGCGGGTGGACGATGCGGCCGACCAGAATGCGGCGCGGGTCGGCATCTATCGCATGATGCGTCCAGGCGAACCGCCTACCGAGGAAGCGGTGCGCGGCCTGTTCCAGGGGCTGTTTTTCAGCGAGGAGCGTTACGACCTGTCCGCCGTCGGCCGGATGAAGTTCAACCGGCGCGTGGGTCGCAGCGAACTGACCGGGCATTCCATCCTTTCCAACGACGATATCGTGGCAGTCATTCGCATCCTGGTGGAGCTGCGCAACGGGCGCGGCGAAATCGACGATATCGACCATCTGGGCAACCGGCGCGTGCGTTCGGTGGGCGAACTGGCGGAAAACCAGTTCCGCTCAGGGCTCGTGCGGGTGGAACGCGCGGTCAAGGAACGCCTGTCCCAGGCGGAATCCGAAAACCTGATGCCGCACGACCTCATCAATGCCAAGCCGATTTCTGCTGCCATCAAGGAGTTTTTCGGCTCGAGCCAGCTGTCCCAGTTCATGGACCAGACCAACCCGCTGTCTGAAATCACGCACAAACGCCGGGTATCTGCCCTGGGTCCCGGCGGGTTGACCCGCGAACGGGCCGGCTTCGAAGTGCGCGACGTGCATCCCACGCATTACGGCCGGGTCTGCCCCATCGAAACACCGGAAGGTCCGAACATCGGCCTGATCAATTCGCTCGCGCTGTATGCCCGGACCAACGAGTTCGGGTTCCTTGAAACCCCCTACCGCAAGGTGGAAAACGGGCGGGTTTCGGACGAGATCGAAACCCTCTCCGCCATCGAGGAAGGCCGTTACGTGATTGCCCAGGCCAATGCCCGCATCGACGGAAAAGGCCGTTTCATGGACGAACTGGTGTCCTGTCGCCACCATAATGAATTTACCCTGTCCTCGCCCGACCGGGTGACGCACATCGACGTTGCACCGGCACAGATCGTGTCGGTGGCGGCCTCACTGATCCCGTTCCTGGAACACGACGATGCGAACCGGGCGCTCATGGGTTCCAACATGCAGCGCCAGGCCGTCCCGTGCCTGCGCGCCGAAAAGCCGCTGGTGGGTACCGGCATCGAGCGTACCGTGGCGGTGGACTCGGGTACCACGGTCCAGGCGCGCCGCGGTGGCGTGGTGGACTACGTGGATGCGGCGCGCATCGTGGTGCGGGTCAACGACCAGGAAACCCTGGCCGGCGAAGTGGGTGTGGACATCTACAACCTCATCAAATACCGGCGTTCCAACCAGAACACCAACATCAACCAGCGTCCCATCGTCAAGGTGGGCGATGTGATTGCCCGTGACGACGTGATTGCCGATGGCGCCTCGACGGATACCGGCGAACTGGCGCTCGGGCAGAACCTGCTGGTGGCCTTCATGCCCTGGAACGGCTACAACTTCGAGGATTCGATCCTGATTTCGGAACGCATTGTGGCGGAGGACCGGTTCACCTCCATTCACATTGAGGAGCTTTCCGTGGTGGCACGGGATACGAAACTTGGCCCGGAAGAGATTTCGCGCGACATTTCGAACCTGTCTGAACGCATGCTGGGTCGCCTCGACGAGTCCGGCATCATCTATATCGGCGCAGAAGTGGAGGCCGGTGACGTGCTGGTGGGCAAAGTGACGCCCAAGGGCGAAACCCAGCTGACTCCCGAAGAAAAACTGCTGCGGGCGATTTTCGGCGAAAAAAGCTCCGACGTGAAAGACACCAGCCTGCGCGTGCCTTCCGGCATGTCAGGCACCGTCATCGGTGTGCAGGTCTTCACCCGCGAGGGGATCGAGCGCGATGCCCGCGCGCAGCAGATCATCGATGACGAGCTGACCCAGTTCAAGAAAGACCTGGCCGACCAGTTGCGCATCGTCGAGAACGATACCTTTGGCCGGATCGAACGGTTGCTGACGGGCAAGGTGGCCAAGGGCGGCCCGAAAAAGCTGGGCAAGGGCACCAAGATCACCAAAACCTACCTGCACGAGCTGGGGCGTTATGACTGGTTTGACATCCGCCTTGGGGAAGAAGAGCAGCAGCTGCAACTGGAACAGTTGAAGGAAAGCCTGGGGCAGGAGCGCAAGGCGTTCGATGCCCTCTTCGAGGAAAAACGCCGCAAGCTCACTCAGGGCGACGAACTGCCGCCCGGCGTGCAGAAGATGGTCAAGGTCTATCTGGCCGTCAAGCGTCGCCTGCAACCTGGCGACAAAATGGCGGGTCGCCACGGCAACAAGGGGGTGATCTCCAAGATCGTCCCGGTGGAAGACATGCCCTTCACCGCCAACGGCACGCCGGCAGACATCGTGCTCAATCCGCTTGGCGTT
>JAKBAT010000090.1 GCA_021808815.1 Pseudomonadota bacterium | reverse complement strand
GTCCCGGGCCAGGGCCGCCGTGTCCACGGTCGCGGCGGCCGCCTGCGCGCGCAGGAGGGGATCTCCGCTGGCGGGAAGGGGGGTGTCCTGGGCGTTTTCGCTGCAGGCCATGACGGCCAGCAGGTCCTGCAGGCGCTGGGGCCGGCGCAAACCGTCGCCGGCTTCGAGGAGCGCCAGGAGTTCTTCGGGGCCGGCTGCGAAACGGGTGTGCAGGGCGGCGTGCAGCCGGCACGCGAGGGAGGTCAGGTCCTGCACGGCGTGGGGCAGGCGCAGGCGGGTGCCGAGGGTGCTGATGACGGTGTGCCCGCCGGCGCCCGAGGGGACCACCAGGGGTACGATCCAGGCTGCGAAACGCACCGCCAGCGGTGCTGCGCGTGCGGCGGCACAGTCCACGCTGCGTGCGGCGGCAGCGCCATGGCGCGTCCAGTAGGGAACGAGTTCGGGCAGCAGCCGCGGCAGGGCATGGCATTCCTCCAGCACCCGGAACAGCACCGAGGGGTCGGGTTCGCACAACCCGCGGGACAGTTCGGTCCAGACCCGTTCCGCCACCAGTGCATCCACTTCTCCCGCCTCCACCATGCGCTGCATCAGCTGCAGGGTTTCCGGGGCCACCGTGAATCCGAAACGGTGCTGGAAACGCGCGGCGAAACGGGCCACTCGCAGGATGCGGACCGGATCTTCGGCAAAGGCGGCGCTCACGTGGCGCAACTGCCGCGCCTGCAGGTCCGGGATGCCGCCGAAGGGATCGATCAGCCGGCCTGCGTCGTCGCGGGCAATGGCATTGATGGTGAGGTCGCGCCGGGCCAGGTCCTGCTCGAGGGTGACGTCGGGGCTGGCGTGGATCGCAAATCCTGTGTAGCCCGGTCCGGTTTTGCGCTCGGTCCGGGCCAGCGCGTACTCCTCGTGGGTGACGGGATGGAGGAACACGGGGAAATCCCGCCCCACCGGCTTGTAGCCCAGCGCCAACATGGTCTCGGGAGTGGCGCCCACCACCACCCAGTCGCGGTCCTGCACCGGCAGGCCCAGCAGTTCGTCGCGGATGGCGCCACCCACGGCATAGATCTTCATGGCTGGGCCGCCGGGTCGGGCTCGTTGTTGTGCGCGCGGGCGCCCCCCTGGATCACGCCCAGGCGCTGGTGCAGGGACAGGGGCGGCTGTCCCAGGCGCAGGGCATAGACCGCCGTGTTGAACAGGACGTGCTGCACGTAGCCCCGGGTTTCATTGACAGGAATCGTCTCGATGAAAATCGGGGCCTCCAGTGGCAGGCCCGGCACCCAGCGCAGCACGCGGTGGGGCCCGGCGTTATAGCTGGCCGTCGCCAGGACGGGGTCCCCCAGTTGCCGGAGCAGCTGGTGCAGGTAATAGGTGCCCAGGCGCAGGTTGGTCTCCACCTGGGTCGCCTGGGACCAGCGGAACCGTCGCACCGGGATATGCTGGGCCACCCAGCGGGCCGTGGCGGGCATCAGCTGCATCAGCCCCATGGCGCCGGTGCGGGATCGGGCCTGCGGGGAGAAATAGCTTTCCTGGCGCACCAGTCCCAGTACCCAGGCTTCGTCCAGTTGCTGTTGCTGGGACTGCTGGCGCACGCTGTCCTCGAAGGCCAGCGGATATTCCAGCGTCATGTCCCCCTGGTCGCCCGCCCGTTCGACGCTGTAGATGGCCCGGTCGTACCACTGGGCCTGCTGGGCCAGGGTGGCCGCAGTCAGGTGCTGGCGGGGCGTGAGGGGGCGGTTGACGGCATTCCATTCAAACCGGGATTCCGGTTCGAGTCCCAGGGTGTGCAGGCGCAGGGCACGGTCCAGGTGGGGCCGGATCGCGTCGATCTCCGCTGCCGCCGGGGTGGCAGGCGCGGCGGGCAGGACGAGCTGCCCCCCCAGTTCTTCCAGGGCCAGCAGGCCGTAATAGTTGGACTCCCGCGACAGGGGCAGCCAGAGGGCCCGGGCTTCCTCCCCCTGTCCCAGCGTGCGCAGTGCGCGTCCTTTCCAGTAGCGCCAGGAGGCCTTGCCGGCTTCGGCCGGCGACATGCCGTTGATGGTGTGCAGGACTTCTTCCCAGTTTTCCTGGCGCAACGCGGCCCGGGTGCGCCAGGCCCGCATCCGGTCGTCCAGGAGCGCGTTGCCGGCCCGGTCGAACCAGGCCAGGGCATTGGGATGCTGCTGCAGGGCGCCCTGCCAGGCAATCTGCAGCCAGCCGTAGGACTGGTCGCGGGGGTTGAAGCGGGTTTCCAGGCGCATCCACGTATCGGCGGCCTGCTGGGGATCTCGTGCGGCCAGCTGTCCCACGGCGAAGAGGATCAGTTCCCGGCTGCCGGGCGTCGCTTCCAGGTTTTCCCCGCTGTCCAGGAAGGTGGCCGGCTGTGTGTAGGCCAGGGTCAGGGCGTTTTCGTCGAGGCCCTGTTGCGGGGACAGGAAGCTGTTGACATAACGCGCGAGCACCAGGTTGTCGTTGCCCAGGGCTTGGCGCAGGGCGTTCCAGAGGTCGTCCTGGGGGATGGTGTTCTGGGCGACCAGGAGCCGGAAGACCGGGTCGCAACTGTCGGGTTGCATCCGGTGGCGTTGCCACAGGCTCCGGCCTTCCCGCGCTGCCGCTGCAGCGGTGTCCTGGCGGCGCAGGCGTGTCTGCAGCTGGTAGCAGGCCACCGTGGGGTCTTCCAGGGCGGCGGGCGTCACCTGGGCGGCAAAGGTGTCCCACTGGCCGGTGCTGCCCAGTTTCTTGAGCCAGGTGATGCGCAGCGGGTCGGCCAGGGGACTGTCGGGATAGTGCTGGAAAAAGGTGGTCAGATCGCTGTCGGGGACGGTTTCCGACTGGCCCAGCCGCACATCGAGCAGCCAGTAATGCACGTAATCGGCCAGGGGGTCGCGGGCAAGCTGGCGGGAGTAGCGCACCAGGGCGTCGGCATCGCGCACATTCCAGGCCTGGTGGGCTTTGAGGAGGATCCGGTCGGGCGACTCTGGGGGCAGTGCGGCCTGCACGGCCACGCTGCACAGCAGCAGGGCCGCCATGCCGGTACGCCTCAACGCGTCAAGGTGCGGCAAGTCATCATCCATGGCAAGAGTCGGGTGCAGGCATTATAGGGGGAAACGCCGGTCCCCGTGCAGGGAGCGCATTCGGCGTATCATCCCGAAATTGTCCCGGCGCGGTCGGGACCCTGCGACCCTGGAGGAGACCGAAGATGGCCCTGTCCAAACCTGCCGTTCCCCGCACCCTGCGGCACCGCCGACAGATCAGCGTGGAAGGGTATCAGCGCGAGGATGGACTGTATGACATCGAAGGGCACCTGGTGGATGTGAAGACCTATCCGTTCCCGGTGTCCCACGGCATCAAGCCGGCGGGCGAGCCCGTGCACGACATGTGGCTGCGCATCGTGGTGGATGACGACATGATGATTCGCGAGGCCGAAGCCCGCACCGAGGCACGCCCCTACCCCGGCAGCTGCGAAACCATCACGCCCCACTATGGCAACCTGGCCGGGCTGCGCATTGCGCCGGGGTTCACCCGGGCCGTCAAGGAGCGCTTCGGTGGCGTCAAGGGGTGTACCCACCTCACCGAGCTGATCGGCACGCTGGCCACGGTGGCGTTCCAGACCCGCTACGGTGCGGCGGAATCGGCCACCGACCTCAAGCCGCCTCACCTGGATGGCTGCCATGCGCTGGACACCCGGGGGGAGGTGGTAGCCCATTTTTATCCTAAATGGTTTTCTAAAAAATCATAATGTTTAGCTGATAACTTTGGAGTAGACTGCTGTCCCAGTCCATGGGCTATCGGCATTTGGCTATGGATACGATCAACACTTCATCAAAGGCCTAGCAATGAAAATCCATGAATATCAAGCAAAGGAGATTCTGCGGAAATTCGGCGTCCCCACGCCGCGTGGCGTTCCGTGCTTCTCCGTGGAGGAGGCGGTTGCGGCGGGAAAAACCCTGGGGGGGAACGTCGCGGTGGTCAAGGCGCAGATCCATGCCGGCGGTCGGGGCAAGGGCGGCGGTGTCAAGGTGGCCAAATCCCCGGCGGAGCTCGAAAGCTATGCACGGCAGATTTTTGGCATGCAACTGGTCACCCATCAGACGGGCGCCGAGGGACAGAAAGTCCGGCGACTGCTGGTTGAAGAGGGTGCCGACATCCGCAAGGAACTGTACGTGGGCATGGTGGTGGACCGCGGCACCCAGCGCGTGGCGCTGATGGCCAGCTCGGAAGGCGGGATGGACATCGAGGAAGTGGCGGCCCACACGCCCGAAAAAATCCACACCCTGTTCATCGACCCGGTCCAGGGACTGCGCGATGACGAAGCCGACGACGTGGCGGCCAAAATCGGCGTGCCGGCACCCCTGATCCCGCAGGCGCGCGGGCTGCTGCAGGGACTGTACCGGGCGTTCGACGAGACCGATGCGAGCCTCGCCGAAATCAATCCCATGGTCATCACCGGGGACGGACGGGTGGTGGCGCTCGATGCCAAGATGAATTTCGATTCCAATGCCCTCTACCGCCACCCTGATATCGTGGCGTTGCGCGACCTGGACGAAGAGGATCCCAACGAGATCGAGGCCTCGAAGCACGATCTTTCCTACATTTCGCTGGACGGCAACATCGGTTGCCTCGTCAATGGTGCCGGGCTGGCCATGGCCACCATGGACATCGTCAAGCTCTACGGCGGCAATCCCGCCAACTTCCTGGATGTGGGCGGCGGCGCCACCACCGAGAAAGTGACCGAAGCGTTCAAGCTGATGCTCAAGAACCCCAACCTCAAGGCAATCCTGGTGAATATTTTCGGGGGCATCATGAAATGCGACGTGATCGCGGCCGGCGTCGTGGCAGCGGCACGCGAAGTGAAACTGTCAGTGCCGCTGGTGGTGCGCCTGGAAGGCACCAACGTGGACCTGGGCAAGAAAATTCTGGCGGATTCGGGCCTGCCCATCATTTCTGCCATCAACATGGCCGATGCTGCTGCGAAAGTAGTGGCGGCGGCACGGGGGTGATATGTCGATTCTGATCAACAAGGGAACCCGGGTCATGACCCAGGGGATTACCGGCAAGACCGGGATGTTCCATACCAAGATGTGCAAGGAATATGCTTTTGGCGCCGATTGTTTCGTGGCCGGCGTGACGCCCAGGAAAGGGGGTCAGGCCTACGAAGGCATTCCCATTTTCGATAGCGTGAAGGAAGCCAAGGCGCAGACGGGCGCCACCGTGTCGGTCATCTACGTGCCGCCTCCCTTCGCGGCCGCGGCCATCGACGAGGCTGTGGAAGCCGGCGTCGACCTGGTGATCTGCATCACCGAAGGCATCCCGGTGCGCGACATGATCCGCACCCGCTACAAGATGCAGGGCAGCAAGACCCGGCTCATCGGGCCGAACTGTCCCGGGCTCATCACGCCGGACGAAATCAAGATCGGCATCATGCCCGGCCATATCCACAAGAAAGGGCCCATCGGGGTGGTTTCCCGTTCCGGCACCCTCACCTACGAAGCGGTGGGGCAGTTGCGCGAACTGGGCCTGGGGCAATCCAGCTGCGTGGGCATCGGGGGCGACCCGGTCAACGGCATGAAGCACATCGACGTGCTGAAACTGTTCAACGACGACCCCGCGACGGAAGCCGTGATCATGGTGGGCGAGATCGGGGGCAGCGACGAGGAGCAATGCGCGCGCTGGATCAAGGAACACATGAAGAAACCCGTCATCGGCTTCATTGCCGGCGTTACGGCGCCTCCCGGCAAGCGCATGGGGCACGCCGGGGCCATCATTTCCGGCGGCAAGGGCACGGCCCAGGAGAAGCTGGCGGTGATGGAGGAATGTGGCATCAAGGTCACGAAAAACCCGGCAGAAATGGGGAAAACCCTCAAATCTGTGCTCTGACCGGCTTTCGGCAGGGATCCTTGCAACCCCGGCCTGCCACAGCAGTGCCGGGGTTTTTTTCGGTCAGGGTTTGCGCGGGCAGTTTTCGCGCAGGCAGTCGGCGTACAGCTGCAGGGAATGGTCGTGGATGGCGAATCCCCGGTCCTTTGCGACCCGAATCTGGCGCCGTTCGATTTCCGGGTCGTAGAATTCCTCCACGTGCCCGCATTGCAGGCACACCAGGTGGTCGTGGTGCTCGCCCTGGTTGAGCTCGAAGACGGCCTTGCCGCTTTCGAAATGGTGGCGCACCAGCAGTCCCGCCTGCTCGAACTGGGTCAGCACCCGGTAGACGGTGGCCAGGCCGATTTCCATGCCTTCCGACTGCAGGCGCCGGTACACTTCCTCGGCGCTCATGTGGCGCGTGTCCGAATGTTCGAAGAGGCCCAGCACTTTGAGCCGAGGCAGGGTGGCCTTGAGGCCGATGTCCTTGAGATCCTGGGGTAAGCTCATGGGGGGCTATCTCGCTGGGGTCGGGAGACGATAATACGCTATCATAAGGGAATTGGCTTGACCCGGATAACCGTGATGATTCGATCTGCTTTGGCATTGCCGTTATTGGCCTGCACGCTGGCCGGCTGTTCCTCCTGGAGCCTGCCCAGCATGCCGAGCCTGTCGGACCTGCCCGATCTTGCCACCCTGGTGACCCGGCCCAAGTGGGCGGCCATCAAGCCCTATACCCTGGATGTGCAGCAGGGGGTGGTCATCGACGAGGACATGATCGCGCGCCTCAAAACCGGCATGTCCCGCACCCAGGTGGGCTATGTCCTGGGAACGCCCCTGCTGGCCGATCCCTTCCATGCCAACCGCTGGGACTATGTGTACTACACCCGCAAGAAGGACGTCCTGAGCGCCGTGCACAACCTGACCGTGTTTTTCCGGGATGACAAGCTGGAACGCTTCGAGACCGACTATCCCCTGCCGCCCAAGCCGGCGGAGGTAGCGGCCAAGGCGCCTGTTCCGGCAGACCCGTTGGCCCCGGTAGCCCCTGCGCCCAAGGCAGCTCCTGCGGTTCCTCCTGCGGCGCCTCCTGCAACTGCGGCGCCTCCTGCAACTGCAGCACCTCCAGCGGCTGCGACCACCGGGACGGAGGCGGAAACTCTGCCTGCGGCCACCCGCCCCGTGACGGGTGCCCACTGATGGCGTTGCGACTCTGT
>JAKBAT010000005.1 GCA_021808815.1 Pseudomonadota bacterium | reverse complement strand
CAGGGTGCGGTCTCCGCATACTGCCGCCGCATCGGAAAAAATGGCCAGGCGCAACAGGGATTCCGGCGTGGGTTCCATCACCCACTGCCGCAAGGTCTGCTCGAAATCCCCAAGCGACTGGCACCATAACGGGTTGCGCATCATGACCCCTCCCAGGCAGGGCGGGTATCCCAGCTCGCACAGGGCATCGTTGAAATCCCCCGTCATCCCGCTCAGCCCCGGGAAATGAAAGCCATTGCGCAGAATCAGGCCGTTGTCCTGGTCCGTTTTCAGGATCTGTTCGCCCCGGCCTTCGCTGCCCATGACGATCACGCAACTGTTTTCCACCAGGTCCCGGGGAGCGATCATGTGCCAGAGTCGGGAAAATACCTTGGCATTGAGCTCCTGCACCATGCGTGCCAGCATGCTGATTTTCACTTCGCTTTCACTCAGCAACTGGATCAGGCGCTCCATGCTGCTGCAGGCCCCCTTGAGCTCCGCCACGGTTGTGGCCTGCTGCACCTTGATCCAGACCAGATGGGAGTGGTTGGAGAGGAAGCTCAGCAAATCCAGCTGCTCCAGCACCCCGACCGGTTCAGTGCGACGATGCACCACCACCCGATGCACGCCGTGACGGATCATCAGGATCAGGGCCTCGAATACCGCGTCCTCTTCGGAGACCTCCACCAGATCCCAGGTGGTCAGTTGTCCCACGGGCAGCGCATGGGGATCATCTCCCGACAGCAGGGCCTTGCGGATGTCCGTGGAGGTAAAAATTCCCGTACGGCTGCCATCCCGCACCAAAACGCTGGAAAGCTTTTCCTTTTCAAATAGTTGCGCCACAGTCAAGAGAGCAGTCGAGGCTGCCACGAAGCGTGCGGGACGAACATAGGCCTGGGCAATGCGTGCCATCATCAACCCATGCATCTCGCGTTGAGGCCTGCGTTCGCTCAACGCCTGCATTTTTTGGGACATGTCTGAAAACAGCAAGGCGCCAAAAGTGGCATTGGCCGCGATCAGGCGTTGCACGGTCTCTCTGGGTAACAGGTAGGCCAGCACTTCCTCGCTCGCCGAAAACAGGCCCGTCACCCTTCCTGACAACAGACTCCGGCCGTCAAAGCACGATCCTGCCCCGTACACGCACACCACTTCCCCATCTTCCACCTGCTGGACATATCCCTTGATGATCACGAAAAGATGGGGAGGCGCCGTCCCTGGGGACAGGAGGAGTGCGTTTTCAGGGTAATACCCGATATCGACGCTATCGCGAACCCATTGCTGTTGCTCGCTGTTCAGCCCGTCAAAGGGGGCCAGGCTGAAATTGAAGGATTTTGGCATGAGGAACGTGCCCCGGATCGACTATACTTTTCCCACTTTCACCGTCAGGATGCTTCCCATGAACCCAGAAGGCAAGCCGGGGCAGGAACCCAGCGCCAAAACATGGTCCGGGCGCTTTTCCGTCCCCATTGCGGAATCCGTCAAGACCTACACGGCCTCGGTCACTTTCGACCAGCGCCTGGCCGAATTCGACATCCAGGGCTCTCTCGCCCATGCCCAAATGCTGGCAGAAGCCGCGCTGATCTCCCAAGAGGATTTTCTGGCCATTCAGACCGGCCTGTCCACCATTTTGGACGAAATTCGCCAGGGTACCTTTCCCTGGAACCTCGATGACGAGGATGTCCACCTCAATATCGAGCGCCGCCTCACGCACCTCGTGGGGGATGCCGGCAAACGCCTGCATACCGCCCGCTCCCGCAACGACCAGGTGGCCACCGACATCCGCCTGTACCTGCGGCATGAAATCGATCGCCTGCGCGAGTTGCTGGCAGCGACCCAGGCCGCCCTGCTGGATCTCGCCGAATTGCATGCCGCCACCCCGATGCCGGGCTTCACGCACCTGCAAGTGGCCCAACCGGTCACTTTCGGGCACCACATGATGGCTTATGTGGAAATGTTCGGACGTGACCGGGAGCGGCTGGCAGACTGCCGCCACCGGGTCAACCGCCTGCCCCTGGGGGCTGCGGCGCTGGCCGGCACCAGCTACCCGATACGGCGCGAACGCGTCGCCGAGCTCCTGGATTTCGAGGCCCTGTGCCCCAATTCCCTGGACGCGGTTTCCGACCGGGATTTTGCCATCGAGTTCTGCGCGGCGGCAGCCCTGGTCATGACCCATGTTTCCCGCCTGTCCGAGGAATTCATCCTGTGGACAAGTCCACGATTCAATTTCATCCGCATCGGGGATGCCTTCTGCACGGGCTCATCGATCATGCCCCAGAAGCGTAACCCCGACGTCCCGGAACTGGCCCGGGGGAAAACCGGGCGGGTCACCGGGCACCTGATGGCGCTCCTGACCCTCATGAAAGGCCAGCCACTTGCCTACAACAAGGACAACCAGGAAGACAAGGAGCCCCTGTTCGATACCGTGGACACCCTGGGTACCACCCTGACCATCCTGGCCGAAATGCTGCGGCAAATCACGGTCAATGCGCCCGCGTTGCGTGCCGCGGCCCTGGAGGGGTTTTCCACCGCCACGGACCTGGCCGACTACCTGGTCAAGAAAGGGATGCCCTTCCGGGATGCCCACGAAGTGGTGGCACGGGCCGTACGGCTGGCTGAGGAGCAGGGGTGCGACCTTTCGGGCCTGTCCCTGCAAACGCTCCGGAGCCATTCCACCCTGATCGATGCCGATGTGTTTGCCGTGCTCACCCTGGAAGGCTCCCTGGCCAGCCGCAACATCCCCGGCGGAACCGCTCCCGATCAGGTGCGGGCAGCCATCCAGGTAGCCCGACTCAATCTGCAGCGCTAAGGGAACCGGTCTTGGGCACCTGGTCCCGGCAAATTTTCCGGGTTTCCGGGCCCGACAAACGCTCGCCGAACCAGGTGCAATGATGAATGCGCTGGCTTTTGCGCTGACAGTACACGCAGGTATTGCAGACGCCGAAGACAGGCCCCCCCGTGAAACCCTGCAATTCATACAGGGCAGCCCGCAGCACCGAAACGCTGTAGCGCACACGGTTGGCGCTGATGTCCCGGGTCGCCGTATGCCAGAGTCCCGACGGGTTGGATTCGTTCAGGAAAGCCTCCCCCAGGGTGCTCAGACGCAAGCGGACCACCCGGCGATCGATTTCATCCTGGTAACGCTCGATCAATCCACGCCGATCGAGCAACAGCAGGCTTTGTGAGACGGTTCCCTTGGTCAGCCCCAGGTATTCCGCCAGCGCCTGGGGCGTATTGCTGAAGCGATTGACCTGTTCAAGGAACAGCAAAGCCTGGACGTGCACGGGCTGCAAGCCTTCATCGCTGCCCACGCGACGGAACTCGGACCGCATGAGATTGGCGAGCCGGCTGATCAGGTCCAGCAACACGACCGGGTTTTTGAGCATGCTTCGATAGTATCGACTCAATACAAAATTGTCAAAAATCTGAAAATGGAAAAATTTTGTATCGATTCGATACTATGAACCCAGTATCCCCATGAAAATCAGGGTTTTTTTACCTGATCAGGCCTTTTTTAAGCGCGTCAAGCCCCTTTTCGGAGCCGTGTTGCAAATTTCACAAATCCCTGGAAAGCCTTTATTGGCGCGGGTTTCGAAAGACCGCACACACTTTTTCAGGAAGAATCGGAAACCCCGGGCAGCGGAAAGCCCTGTGTTAGACTTATTCCCCATGAATCTGAAGAAATTTTCCATGAAACCGGTCCTGATGGTGGCAGCCCTGATGTTGCACGGATGCGGGCTCAAGGGCGCGCTGACGCTTCCCAAACCGCCTGCCACCCCCACCACACCCGTCAGCACCCCACCGGCTTCCCCTTCCACCACCACGCCGGCCCCCCCCTCCTGATGTCCGATTTTTTCCTACCCCCAGGGTTTTCCCGCATCGATGGCGTGCTGCATGTGGAGGGCCTGTCGCTTGCCGAAATCGCAGCAACCCATGGCACGCCGTGTTATGTTTACTCGAAGGCCGCCATGGTTGCCGCCTACGAAGAGTTCGTCACGGCGTTTGCCGGCCTCGATCCCCTCATCTGTTACGCCGTCAAGGCCAACGGAAACCTGAGCATCCTGCACCTGCTCTCCCGGCTCGGAGCCGGTTTCGACATCGTTTCGGGAGGCGAGCTCAGCCGTGTTCTTGCGGCGGGCGGAGATCCCGGGCGCGTCGTGTTTTCCGGAGTGGGCAAGTCTGCCGCCGAAATGCAGCAGGCCCTCCAAGCTGGCGTCCTGTGCTTCAATGTGGAGTCCCCGGCCGAGCTCCAGCGCCTGTCTGAAGTGGCCACCGGGCTGAATCTGACCGCTCCGGTGTCATTGCGGGTGAATCCGGACGTGGATCCCGGCACCCACCCCTACATTGCCACCGGATTGAAGGAAAGCAAATTTGGCATCGCGTACCAGGATGCCTTCGATCTTTACCGGCATGCCGCGCAACTGCCCGGTATCCGCCTCCTGGGCATCGACTGTCATATTGGATCCCAGATCACCGAACTCTCCCCCTTCGTCGCCGCCCTCGACAAGGTGCTCGACCTGGCAAGGCGCCTTGCCGGCGCCGGCATCACGCTGCACCACCTGGACCTGGGAGGCGGCGTCGGCATCCGCTATCGCGCGGAAGCCCCCCTCCGGCTGGCAGACTATGCCCATGCCGTCGCAGAGCGCATGGGCGGCTCGGGCTTGCGCCTGTTGCTGGAACCGGGGCGGCGCATCGTGGGCAACAGCGGCCTGCTCCTGACCCGCATCGAGTACCTGAAATCCTCGCCGGCGCGCCGTTTCGCCATTGTGGACGCGGCCATGAACGACCTGATCCGCCCGGCACTGTATGACGCCTGGCATGAAATCGTCCCGGTGCAGGAAGGCCAGGGCACACCCTTTCCCATGGACGTCGTGGGCCCCGTCTGCGAAACCGGTGACATCCTGGGATCCAGCCGGACACTCGCCGTCTCGGCGGGCGACCTGCTGGCCATCCTTTCCGCCGGCGCCTATGGTGCCTCCATGGGTTCGAACTACAATGCCCGCCCACGTCCGACCGAAATCCTGGTGGACGGCCATTCGGCGCGGGTCATTCGGCGCCGTGAAACGATCCCGGCGCTGTTTGAAAACGAATGGCCCCTCGATCCTCCCTCCAGCACCTCCTAGCGACTTCGAAAATTTCGCAATATCGAAGTATTAGTATCGACACGCTACTAAATCCGGACATAGCAGACAAAATATTTCCTTATAACCTGCTTTCAAAACGCCCATCTGCAGTTTTCTGAAATAGAATCCCTTTCACCAAGAGGCATGCACTGATGTTGTCAAGTGCCCTTTGCGTGGGTCATCGGATGAAAGATCGATTGGTCCCACTTGGTAGTGCGTTGCACGAACGATCTGGAACAACCGATCAACACGACTAAGGAGTCAATACATGGTAGCAGCCAAGAAGAAATCCGCCGGCAAGAAACCGGCCGCCAAGAAAGCCGCAGCCCCTAAGAAGGCCGCAGCCCCCAAGAAAGCCGCCGCAAAGAAACCGGCCGCCAAGAAAGCCGTAGCCAAGAAATCTGCCGCGAAGAAACCGGCCGCCAAGAAAGCCGCCGCGAAGAAGCCGGCTGCCAAGAAAGCCGTAGCGAAGAAACCGGCCGCCAAGAAAGCCGCCGCGAAGAAGCCAGCTGCCAAGAAAGCCGTAGCGAAGAAACCGGCCGCCAAGAAAGCCGTAGCGAAGAAACCGGCCGCCAAGAAAGCCGTAGCGAAGAAACCAGCCGCCAAGAAACCGGCTGCCAAAAAGGCCGTAGCGAAGAAACCAGCCGCCAAGAAACCGGCTGCCAAAAAGGCCGCTGCCCCCAAGAAGCCTGCCGTGAAGAAGGCTGCCGCACCGAAAAAGCCGTCTGCACCCAAGCCTGTCAGCGCTCCTGCTCCGATGGCCGCTCCGGTCATTCCGACACCCCTGATCAAACCGATGTTCTGATTTTTTCAGGGTTCACCGGACAAGTTCCCAACCAGGAACCTGTCCGGTGCTGGGCACAGGGTCAAACCTAGCGGGGCACTGCGACTTGCGGCATCCGCATCTGGATGATGTCGCTTTTCTCCAGAAGCCTTTCTGTTTCTCCATGCCGGTCGAAGTAGCGCGGACTGGGAATCATGGAAGCCAGGTGGGCAGACTGGGGAAAGGTCAGCGCATTGACCGGTTCCTGAAAGTAATGCCGGGTGGCAGCAGCACACCCGAAGACGCCGTCTCCCCATTCGATCACGTTGAGATAGACTTCGAGAATGCGGCGCTTGCTCCAGAGTGCCTCCAGCATGAGCGTGATCACCGCCTCCTGTCCCTTGCGCCACAGGCTACGTTGTCCTGACAGAAACAGGTTCTTGGCCAGCTGCTGGGTAATCGTGGACCCTCCCGCCACGGCACGGCCCCGACGCAGGTCCTTGTCGAAGGCCTTGCGCATGCCTTCCCAGTCGAATCCGTGATGGGCAGTGAATGTACTGTCTTCTGCGGCAATGACCGCCCGTTTCAGGCTGTCGGGAATCCGTTCGTAGGACACCCAGGGGTGCGGCATCAGGCCCCCCAGGCCTGCCTCATGCCGTGCTTCGGCCCGCAGCCGCATGAACGAAGTCTCTTCGGGATTATGGGTACGCCACCAGAATACCTGGGCCAATATCCAGACCTCCCACAGCACCAGTGCCAGCAGGCCCCACCGCAACAGCTTCCAGAGCATCTTGGACAGCCGCTGCAACCGGTCACTCCAGTCGGGACCGCAGCTGTTGCAGCACGGAACCCGTATCGGGATACACCTGACGCCACAGGTAAAAGGACTCGGCGGCCTGTTCCACCAGCATTCCCAACCCATCCGCCGTGCGCCGGGCACCCAGTGCCTGGGCCTTTTTCAGGAAAGGCGTGGGTTCCTTGCCATAGACCATGTCGTAAACCAGCATTGCCTCACCGTACACCCCTTCGGGCAGGGCCGGAATTTCCCCTTCCAGACTGCCTGAAGTGGCATTGATCACCAGCGCGTAAGGTCCCGGAGGCAGCGCATCGAAACCGCAGCCCACGCAGCGGTGCAGGATTTCCTGGGGGAGGCCTCCCTCACGGCCAAGATACTGCAACAATGCCAGGGCCCTGGCCGGAGTGCGGTTGGCAACCACGATCCGCGACACCGACCCGTCCAGCAGGGCGGGCAGCACGCCCCGTGCAGCGCCTCCTGCCCCCACCAGCAGCACATCCTGCCCTGCCAGCGAAAAGTCCAGGTTGCGGGTCAGATCCCGTATCAGCCCGGCACCATCCGTGTTGTCGGCAAAAATGCCCTCTGCGCGAAAATCCAGCGTGTTGGCGGCACCGACGGCACCGGCACGGCTGGAACACGAACGGGCCAGGGCAAAGGCGCGTTCCTTGAAGGGCAAGGTGACATTCAGACCCTTGCCGCCTTCCTCGCGAAACCGGAGCACTGCCTCTTCGAACCCCTCAGGATCAGGTCCGAGGCGCTCGTAAGTCATGGCCTGCCCCGTGGCCCGGGCAAACATGGCATGGATTTCGGGGGAACGGCTATGGCCAATGGGATGGCCCACGACGGCATATCGATCCATGACGTTCAGTTTTGCTTCCAGGGCAGGCCTGCGGCACGCCAGCCGTTCAGCTGGTTGCGATGTCCGTGGGGATCGCGGTCCCCCTCAAACCCCTGCAGCACGTTATAACAGGAGGCAAAACCCGCCGCCGTCGCTGCGCAGGCGGCATGATGGGAACGGACCCCCGAACGGCACAGAAACAGCAGCAGCGCATCCTCGGGAACCGATTGGCGCAACTGGGAAATGAAGGCGTCGTTGCGCTGGCAAGCCGGATAATCCTGCCATTCCACATGCACGGCACCCGGCACAAACCCCACCCAGTCGAGTTCGGCGCGCGTGCGCACGTCAACCAGTACGGCCACGCTTGCTGACCCCAGAATCCCGTAGGCTTCGGTGGGCAACAAGGCCCCCTCATAGGGCAAACCGGCTTCAGCTGCCCGGAGTCGGGCGATTTTCAGTAGTTCGGGAATTTTGGTCATGGGGAACTGGCTCTGTGTCGCGTGGCCCCATTGTACGCTGGACGCCCGGCCCGACAAACTTCCTGCCCTGACCCTGCGGCGCCCTGTTTTCATGCCTCTTGTCACCGGAATGCACAAATTTGGTGCCTTGAATGGAATTGCATTCACCGGGATGGCCTTGTGGCACAATGACGGATCGTAGAGATCAGGTTTGGCATATAACCTGCTTACCAGGCGGGTTGCGTTTACATTTTAAGGACTGCAAGCGGGTCACCCGCGAGCGCATTGAACACCACGAAAACTTCGTGAGCGGATACGACAGGAGAGAAAAGATGGCAGCAGCTGATGTCATGCAATTGATCAAGGATCACGAAGTCAAATTCGTGGACCTGCGTTTTACGGATACCCGCGGCAAGGAACAGCATGTTTCCGTGCCCGTGAGCGCTTTCGGCCCCGAAAAGTTCACGGAAGGGCACGCCTTCGACGGTTCCTCCATTGCCGGCTGGAAAGGCATCCAGGCCTCTGACATGTTGCTGATGCCGGATGCCGGCACGGCACAGATTGATCCCTTCCTCGACGAAACCACCCTGCTGCTGACCTGCGACGTGATCGAACCCTCCGATGGCAAAGGCTATGATCGCGACCCCCGGTCGCTCGCCCGTCGCGCCGAAGCCTACCTCAAGGCCAGTGGTTTGGGCGATACGGCCTATTTTGGCCCTGAACCCGAGTTTTTCATTTTCGACTCGGTGACCTGGAACGTGGACATGTCCGGATGCGGCGTCAAGGTGAGCTCCGAGGAAGCCCCGTGGTCCTCCGCCAAGGAATTCGAAGGCGGAAACATGGGACACCGTCCCGCGGTGAAAGGCGGCTATTTCCCGGTGCCTCCCGTGGATTCCCTGCAGGACATCCGTTCCGCCATGTGCCTTGCGCTGGAAGACATGGGCGTGGCGGTCGAAGTCCATCACCATGAAGTGGCCGCCGCAGGCCAGTGCGAGATCGGCACCAAGTTTGCCCCCCTGGTACAACGGGCGGACTGGCTGCAGATCCTCAAGTATGTGGTCCACAACGTGGCCCATTCCTACGGTAAAACCGCCACTTTCATGCCCAAGCCGATCGTGGGCGACAACGGTTCGGGCATGCACGTGCACCAATCGGTCTGGAAGAATGGCAAGAACCTGTTTGCGGGCAATGGATATGCCGGACTGTCGGATTTCGCCCTGTACTACATTGGCGGCATCATCAAGCATGCCAAGGCACTGAATGCCATCACCAATCCCGGCACCAATTCGTACAAGCGCCTGGTGCCCGGTTTTGAAGCCCCGGTCAAGCTGGCGTACTCGGCACGCAACCGCTCCGCGGCCATTCGCGTCCCGTTCGTCCAGAGCGACAAGGCCCGCCGCATCGAAGTGCGCTTCCCCGACCCCCTGGCCAACCCTTACCTGGCATTTTCCGCCATGCTGATGGCCGGCCTGGACGGTGTGCAGAACAAGATCCATCCCGGTGAAGCCGCCGACAAGGACCTGTATCACCTGGCTCCGGAAGAGGATGCCCGAATCCCGGCACCGGCCGCATCCCTGGAAGAGGCCCTGGCCGCCCTGGACAAGGATCGCGAGTTCCTGACCCGTGGTGGCGTGTTCTCCAACGACATGATCGACGCCTATATCGCACTCAAAATGGACGAAGTCACGTTGTTCCGGATGACCACCCACCCCGTGGAATTCCAGATGTACTACAGCCTGTAACCGGCTTCTGGCCGGAAGCATGTGACGCCCGGCTTCTGGAACTTCCGCTCGAGCCCGCTTTCCCAACCCGGTGAGCGGGCTTTTTCATGCCCCAACCCCGGAGGATTCCCGTGAACGTCAACATTTCACGCCCGTCCCATCCCGGTTATGGCGGGCTGGATCACCTGGCCACCGCGGTCCTCATCCTGGATGGATCCCTGCAGGTACGCTTCATCAATGCTGCCGCTGAGAACCTGCTGGAAATCAGCAGCAAATCCATGCTCTCCCAGCCCCTGACACACCTGCTGTCCGGCGCGGAATCCCTGAGCGAAGTCGCCCGGGCCGCCCTGGCCCAGGACATGGGGTTCATCGAACACGAATGGCATCTGGCACGGAAGGGGCATCCCACCCTCCTGGTCAGCTGCACGGGCACGCCCATCCAGGGGACCGAACCCGGAATCCTGCTGGAAATCCGCCCCATCAGTCAGCGCATCCGCATCGCCCGGGAAGAGAAAATCCTCGAAGACCAGAAATTCAACCGGGAACTGATCCGCAATCTGGCCCATGAAATCCGCAACCCCCTGGGGGGGATCCGTGGGGCCGCCCAGCTGCTGGAACGCGAACTGGATCGCCTGGAACTGAAAGAATATACCCAGGTGATCCGGGCAGAAGCCGACCGCCTGCAGGTGCTGATGGACCGCATGCTCAGTCCCAACCGGCTGCAACAGTCCGCCCCCCTCAACATCCATGAAGTGCTGGAACGGGTGCGCAGCGTCATCCTTGCCGAATATCCCCAAGGCATCGTGATCCAGCGGGATTACGACACCAGCCTTCCCGAAATCATCGGCGACCGGGAACAGCTGATCCAGGCCGTACTCAACATCGTGCGCAATGCCGCCCAGGCCTTGCAGGGGCAGGGGCAGATCCTGCTGCAAAGCCGCGCACTGCGCCAGATCACCCTGGCACGCAGAAGATTTCGCCTGGGCCTGCAAATCCGGATCGTGGACAACGGCCCGGGCATTCCCGAGGCACTGCAGAACCGGATTTTCCAGCCACTGGTGAGTGGCCGCGAAGGAGGAAGCGGTTTGGGACTCATGTTGGCACAAAACTTGATTAGCCAGCATCATGGCATGGTGGAATTCGAAAGCGCGCCGGGACATACCTGCTTCAGCCTGACGCTGCCGTTGTCCGAAACGGAGACCACCTGAAACTCGAGGGGTTGCATGCAATGAAACCTGTCTGGATTGTTGATGATGACCGTTCCATTCGCTGGGTATTCGAAAAAGCGCTGGCCCGGGAAAACATCCTGTTCAAGTCTTTTTCCTCGGCGCAGGAAGCGCTGGCACTTCTGGAGAGCGAACAGCCCCAGGTCGTGGTGAGCGACATCCGGATGCCCGGCGGGTCCGGATTCGACCTGCTGGATCGCCTGAAAGCACGTTACCCCGACCTGCCCGTCATCATCATGACCGCCTACTCGGATCTGGAAAGTGCCGTCTCCGCCTTCCAGGGTGGCGCCTATGAGTACCTGCCGAAGCCCTTCGACGTGGATCATGCCATCGAGCTGGTACGACGGGCCATGGAAGAATGCCTGCGGTCGGAAGAGGCCCAGGATGACCATCACGACACTCCCGAAATCCTGGGGCAGGCGCCTGCCATGCAGGAAGTGTTTCGCGCCATCGGACGGCTGTCACAGTCCAATGCCACGGTTCTGATCAATGGGGAATCCGGTACGGGGAAGGAGCTGGTGGCGCGCGCCCTGCACCGGCACAGCCATCGCGCGGCAAAGCCCTTCATTGCCATCAATACGGCCGCCATCCCCAAGGAACTGCTCGAATCCGAATTGTTTGGCCATGAACGGGGCGCTTTCACGGGCGCCAACACCCTGCGCCGCGGCCGGTTTGAACAGGCAGAAGAGGGCACCCTGTTTCTGGACGAGATCGGCGACATGCCTGCCGACCTGCAAACACGCCTGTTGCGCGTTCTCTCCGACGGCCAGTTTTACCGCGTCGGCGGGCATTCTCCCGTCGCCTCGAAGGTACGCATCATCGCCGCCACCCACCAGGACCTGGAAGCACGGGTGCGTGCGGGATTATTCCGTGAAGACCTGTTTCACCGCCTCAATGTGATCCGGATCCGCTTGCCTTCCCTGCACGAACGACGACAGGACATTGCCTTGCTGGCGCGACATTTTCTCCAGACCAGTGCCAAGCAGTTGCAGGTGGAACCGAAACGCCTGTCCGATGCAGCGGTGCGATACCTGGAGGGGCTGGAATGGCGCGGCAATGTCCGGCAACTGGAGAATGTCTGTCACTGGCTGACGGTCATGGCGCCGGGCGTCAACGTGGAAGTCAGCGACTTGCCCCCTGAACTGAAGGGTACTGTGGAAACCAGCCCTCCAATGCACTGGAAAAGTGCGTTGGAGATGGAAGTGACCCAGGCATTGCAACGTGGGGAGCGCAGCATCCTGGACCGCCTGATCCAGGACTTCGAGCGGGCCCTGATTACCCAGGCCCTTGCCTTTACGGGAGGGCGGCGGATCGAGGCCGCACATCTCCTGGGATGGGGGCGCAACACCCTGACCCGCAAGATTCAGGAGCTGGGACTGGATCCTCCGGAAAACTCCACCCATACCGGAGCGTGATCAGAAGGCCTTTCCCGGGCCCGCATGGTCTTGTCGATGCCGCAGGAGGTGCAGTGCTCCCGCAGCGCCGTGCTCACGAGAACATGGTCTATCCGCAACCCCATCCCCCGCTTGAAAGCGTTCACGCGGTAATGCCACCAGCTGTAACTGGCCGGGGGCTGGTCGAACAGGCGGAAGGCATCGTGCAGCCCGGTGGAGAGGAGTGTGCCAAAAGCCGCGCGTTCGGCATCGCTGCAGAGGACCTCCCCTTTCCAGGCCGTTGGATCGTAGACATCCCGGTCCTCCGGCGCCACGTTGAAATCGCCGGCCACCAGCACTTTCGGGTAACGCTGCAACGTTTCTTCCAGGTAATTGCGCAATGCAGAAAACCAGCGCAGCTTGTAGGCATACTTGTCCGACGTGAGCGATTCGCCATTGGGACAGTAGACCGACACCACGCGAACCCCGGCGCAGGTGCCCGCCACCACCCGCTGTTGCACGTCCTCGAACCCCGGCATTCCCGCCAGCGGATCGCCCGCAACGGTACGGGACAGCAGGGCAACCCCGTTGTAGGTTTTCTGCCCAGCCACCAGGGCCTGGTACCCTGCCGACGCCACGGCGGCAAGGGGGAAACGCCCGGTCTCACATTTGAGTTCCTGCAGGCACAACACATCCGGCTGGTGCTGGTGCAGCCAGTCCAGGACCTGTTCCAGTCGGACGTGGATGGAATTCACATTCCAGGTCGCCACTTTCATGAGGGTTGCCTGTCCTCCCGTTGATAACGCCTGAGCGTTTTGGAACGCGCCTGCGCATGATCCACCAGTGGCGCCGGATAGTCACGCCCAATCACGCATCCCGCCGCCGCCTGCGCCTGGTGCGACAACTCCCAGGGCGCATGCAACGCTGCCGTCGGGACATGGGCCAGTTCCGGCACGTAGCGGCGCACGAATTGCCCGTCGGGATCAACGCGCCGTCCCTGCGTGACCGGGTTGAACATCCTGAACCAGGGCTGCGCATCACATCCGGTGGAGGCACACCATTGCCAGCCGCCGTTGTTGGCCGCCAGGTCGAAATCGTTGAGCCGGTCGGCAAAATAGCGTTCTCCCCAGCGCCAGTCCACGCCCAGATCCTTGACCAGAAACGACGCTGTCAACATGCGCAACCGATTATGCATGTACCCGGTCTGGTTGAGCTGGCGCATGCCGGCATCCACGATGGGATATCCCGTCAGTCCCTGTTGCCAGGCCCTGAAGTGGGTTGGGGAGTTGTCAAATGCCAGCCGGCTGTATTCCCGCCGGAAAGCCTGGGTGGCCACGTAGGGGAAATTGGCCAGAATCGCAAAATAAAAGTCCCGCCAGACCAGTTCATTGAGCCAGACCTGCCCCCCGTCGTCCGGTTGGCTCAAGGCGAGCCGGACCAGGTGCCGAATGGACACCGTGCCAAAGCGCAGATGTACGGACAGGTACGATACCCCCCGTCGTCCCGGGTAATCCCGGGCCAGTGCATACTGGGACAGGCGGGGCAGGAAGTCTTCCAGCAGTTGCTGTGCGCCCGCCATTCCGGGACAGATGCCCAGTGACAGCAGGTTGGTGGGCGTGAACCCCAGGCTTTCCAGCGTCGGCAGGGGCCGTTCCATTCCAGGAGGTGCTGGCGCCAGTGCTGCAAAATGCATGGGCCAGGGCGCCGTCATTTCGGGCACCAGCGCCTGCCGCCAGGCATTGCGGTACGGCGTAAACACGGTATAAGGTCGGCCAGCCCCGGTCAGGAGTTCCCGTTTCTCGAAAATCACCTGGTCCTTACCCGCATGAAACGTCATTCCCCGGGCCGACAGGGCATCGGCCACGGCCTGGTCACGCGCCAGTGCCGCCGGCTCGTAGTCCCCGTTGGCATATACCGCCACCACGCCCAGCGCATGGGCCAATTCCGGAATGCATTGGCGCGCCGGACCGTGCAGGACGATCAGCCCGCCTCCACGCGCCTCCAGCGAGGCCCTGAGCATCCCGACGCTGTGCCAGATGAATTCCACGCGCCGGTCGGCCCGCTCGGCCAAACCCTCCAGAATCGCCGTATCGAACACGAACACGCAAAACACCCTGGAATGGGCAGAAAGCGCACGGGACAAGCCTGCATTATCCTCGTCGCGCAAATCACGACGAAACCAGAAAAGTGCCGCATCCGTTGCTTGCATGCGCACATGGTATGTCATTCCATGGCCCGGAATCCGGAATATGCGATAATTGTCTCCATGGGGACCGTCAATCTCACGAACCATTTCCTGATCGCCATGCCGGCGCTGCAGGACTCCAATTTTTCCGGAACCCTGACCTACATTTGCCGCCATGACGATCACGGCGCCATGGGTCTGGTCGTCAACCGCCCCATGAACATGACCCTGGGGACCCTGTTCAACCAGATCGACATCCCCTTGAGCGAAGACGCCCTGTCAGAACAACCCGTCTACTTCGGGGGGCCGGTACAAACCGACCGTGGCTTCGTCCTGCACTCCCCGTTGGGTCACTGGCGTTCCACATTGCGCGTCAGCGAGGAAGTGGGACTCACCACCTCCCGGGATATCCTGGAAGAAATGGGGCGCGGCCAGCGACCGCTCTCCACCCTGATTTCACTGGGCTATGCCGGGTGGGAGGCGGGGCAGCTGGAACATGAAATCAAGCTGAACAGCTGGCTGACGGTGGAAGCCCGTATGGAAGTGGTCTTCGCGCTGCCTGCCGAATCCCGGCTGTCTGCCGCGCTCAGCATCCTGGGAGTGGACCCGGCCTATCTTTCCGGTGAAGCAGGTCATGCCTGAGACACCAGGCGCCGTGCTGGCCTTCGATTTCGGACTCAAATACACCGGGGTGGCCGTGGGCGTTGCCGGGAACGGGATATGCCGCCCCCTGGAAACGATCCGCTGCACCACGCGGGCTGCCCGCTGGCAGGCGGTGGAACGGTTGCTGAAGGAATGGGCCCCCGTCCGGCTGGTGGTGGGGCTCCCCCTGGATGCTTCCGGCTCGGAACAGGTCTCGACCCGCCAGTGCCGGAACTTCGCTGCCGAATTGACCACCCGCTACGGCCTGCCCACCACCCTGGTGGACGAACGTTTCACCTCCCTGGAGGCCGATGCCCTGCTGCGCGAAAGGGGTTACTCCCGCCAGCAACGGGCCGAAGCGGAACATGCCGAGGCCGCCGCATTGATCCTGAAAAGTTATCTGTCGGCGGGGCACCCATGAAAGGCAACCCGCAACTCACCGCCGAAGGACAACTGCAGCACCTGCTGACCATCGAAGGCTTGCCCCGTGGGGTGCTGCTCCACATCCTGGACACCGCTGCCAGTTTCGAGCACGTGGCGCAGCAGGAGATCAAAAAAGTCCCGCTGTTGCAGGGAAAGTCTGTCTTCAACCTGTTTTTCGAGTCGTCCACGCGGACGCGCACGACCTTTGAAATTGCGGCCAAACGCCTCTCCGCCGACGTCATCAACCTCAACGTCAACGCTTCCAGCCAGAGCAAGGGGGAAACCCTGCTCGATACGGTGGACAACCTGTCGGCCATGCAGGCCGACATGTTCGTCGTACGACATGCCGAAAGTGGTGCCGCCCACCTGATTGCCAATCACGTGGCGCCTGGCATCCACGTGATCAACGCCGGCGACGGCCGCCATGCCCACCCCACGCAGGCCTTGCTGGACATGTATACCATCCGGCACTTCAAGAAGAGCTTCGAATCGCTCAAGGTGGCCATCGTGGGCGATGTCCAGCATTCCCGTGTCGCCCGCTCCCAGATTCATGCCCTGACCACCCTGCACGTGCCGGAAGTCCGGGTCATCGGCCCCAAGACCCTGATCCCGCGGGATGTGGAACAGCTGGGAGTCCAGGTTTTTCACGACATGGCCCAGGGCCTGCGGGACGTGGATGTGGTCATCATGCTGCGCCTGCAGAACGAACGCATGAATGGCGCCCTGCTGCCCAGCCGCGACGAGTATTTCAAGTATTATGGACTGACGCCGGCCAAGCTGGCCCGCGCCAAACCGGATGCCATCGTCATGCACCCCGGCCCCATGAACCGGGGGGTGGAAATCGATTCCGAAGTGGCCGATGGCATGCAATCCGTCATTCTGAAACAGGTGACCTTCGGCATTGCCGTGCGCATGGCGGTCATGGCCATCCTGGCCGGTGAGCGGAGCAGCGCAACCTCATGAAAATCCAGATCTCCCATGGGCGGGTCATCAATCCCGCCACCGGCGACGATGCCGTCCAGGACGTTTTCATTGCTGCCGGGAAAATCGTCGGACTGGGCCTCCAGCCTGCCGGGTTTACCCCCAACCGGATCATCGACGCACGCCACAAGATTGTCATGCCGGGACTGGTGGATCTGGCCGCCCGTTTGCGTGAACCCGGCTATGAGTACCTGGCCAAGCTGGAAAGCGAAATGTTTGCCGCCACCGTCGGAGGAGTTACCAGCCTCTCCTGCCCACCGGATACGGATCCCCCCCTGGACGAACCGGGGCTGGTGGAAATGCTGAAACACCGTGCCAAAGGCCGCAACCAGACCAATGTGTACCCCCTTGGCGCCTTGACCCAGCAGTTGCAGGGCACCCGCCTGACGGAAATGGGGGAACTGCGCGAAGCGGGGTGCGTTGCCTTCTCCCAGGCCAATGCCCCGCTCATGGACACCCAGGTTCTGTCACGCGCCCTGGATTATGCCGCCACGTTCGGATTCGCAGTCTGGCTGCAACCCCTGGATCCCCACCTGGCACGGGGAGGCGTGGCACACGATGGGGAAGTGGCCACCCGGCTGGGACTGCCCCCCATCCCCGCCTGCGCGGAAACAATTGCGCTCTCCACCATACTGCACCTGGTGCGACACACCCAGGCCCACGTCCACCTGTGCCGGCTGTCCAGTGCTGCCGGCCTCGAGCTGGTGCGCGCCGCCAAGCAGGAGGGGTTGCCGGTGACCTGCGACATCTCCATCAACCAGCTGCACCTGACCGAACACGACATCGGATTTTTCAATCCCCACTGCCACCTCATTCCTCCCCTGCGCAGCCTGCGGGATCGCGACGCGCTCCGTGCGGGGCTGGCGGAGGGCATCGTGGATGCCCTGGTTTCCGACCATTCCCCGGTGAATGCGGAAACGAAGCAGGTTCCCTTCGAAGCCGCGGAACCCGGGGCCACCGGACTCGAGCTGCTGCTGCCGCTCGCCCTGCAATGGGCGCGGGAATCGGGCATTGCGTTGCCCCAGGCGCTCTCCCGGATCACGGCAGATCCCGCGCGGATCCTCGGCATTCCTGCCGGGCAGATTACCCTGGGCAGCCCGGCCGACGTGTGCATTTTCAATCCCGCGCAGGAGTGGGTGGTCACTCCCCAGTCCCTGAAAAGCCAAGGGAAGAACACGCCGTTCCTCAACCTGCCCCTGCAAGGCAAAGTTTCCCATACCATTGTGGGCGGTTTCCTGATCTACGAAGACGCCCGCGCCTGAGGTCCCCTGCATGAATCCCTTACTCGATTTTTCGGGCCTGCCCCGCTTTGCCGACATTCTCCCCGAACATGTGGGTCCTGCCGTGGAAGCCCTCGTGGCTGAAAATCACCAGGTCCTGGAACAGGTGCTGGCCCATGCCGGCAACCCCACCTGGGAAACCTTCGTGCTGCCCCTGGAAAATGCCAACGAACGCCTGTCCCGCGCCTGGAGCCAGGTGTCCCATCTCAATGCGGTCGTCAATACACCGGCATTGCGGGATGCCTATAACGCCCACCTTCCCCACATCACCCAGTACTGGGCCGGACTGGCCCAGCACGACGGCCTGTTTGCCGGGTATTCCGCCCTGCACCACAGCACCCTGTTCGAACAGCTGTCTCCTGCCCGGCAGCGCATTGTGGAAAATGCCCTGCGCGATTTCCGGCTGGGCGGTGCCGAACTCCCCCCCGCGGAGAAGTCACGCTTTCTGGAAATCCAGGAAACCATGGCAGCGCAAGGCGCACGCTTCGAACAAAACATTCTGGATGCCACCAACGCTTTCGGGCACCTGGTGAGCGACCCCGCCGAGCTGGCCGGACTGCCGGACGACGTGGTGGAGGCCGCCCGTGAAACCGCGATGAAAGACGGCCTGTCCGGCTGGAAGCTGACACTGCACGCCCCCTGCTACCTGCCCGTCATGCAATATGCCGAGGCTCGGCCACTGCGCGAGCGCATGTACCGTGCCTACGCAACCCGCGCATCGGAATTCGGGCCCGGAGAATGGGACAATACCCCCCTGATCCGGAACCTGCTGGCACTGCGCGCCGAAGAGGCTGCCGTGCTGGGGTTCTGCAATTTTGCGGAACTTTCCCTCGAAGCCAAGATGGCGGAATCCCCCGAGGCCGTGCTGCACTTCCTGAAGGACCTGGCCTCCCGTGCCAGGCCCTATGCCCTGCGCGACTGGGAAGAACTGACCGCATTCGCCCGTCAGGAGCTCGGCATGGACCAGGTGGCCGCGTGGGACGTGGCCTTCGTATCGGAAAAGCTGCGCCAGAAGCGCTATGCGTTTTCCGACCTGGAGGTGAAACAGTATTTTCCCGAAGAACAGGTTCTGGAAGGGCTGTTTGCCGTCATCAACCGCCTGTACGGCCTGACCGTGCATCCTGCGCCCGCCCCCACCTGGCATGCCGATACCCGGTTTTACGACTTGCTCAACCCGCAGGGGGACCTCGTGGGCCAGTTTTACCTGGACCTCTATGCGCGTCCGGGAAAACGCGGTGGCGCCTGGATGGACGATGCCATCACGCGTCGCCGGGTGGGCAACGCGGTGCAAACCCCTGTGGCCTACCTCACCTGCAACTTTTCCGGACCAGTCGGCGGTAAACCTGCCACCTTCACTCACGATGAAGTCATTACCCTGTTTCACGAATTCGGGCACGGACTCCATCATTTGCTGACCCGGATGGAAGACTTGCCGATTTCCGGCATCAATGGCGTGGAGTGGGATGCCGTGGAACTCCCCAGTCAGTTCATGGAAAACTTTTGCTGGGAATGGGAAGTGCTGTCCGGCATGACCCGCCATGTGGAACACGGCACGCCCTTGCCGCGCGCGCTGTTTGACCGCATGCTGGCCGCACGCCATTTTCAGAGCGGCATGTTTACCGTGCGCCAGATCGAATTCGCCCTGTTCGACATGGAACTCCACGTGGGCCTGGCCCAGGATGACGGCCCGTTGCAACTGCTGGAACGCATCCGGGAGTCCGTCGCCGTGGTGCATCCCCCGGCCTGGCACCGCTTTCCCAACGGCTTTTCCCATATTTTTGCGGGGGGCTACGCGGCAGGCTATTACAGCTACAAGTGGGCAGAAGTGCTGTCTGCCGATGCCTACGGACTGTTCGAGGAAAACGGCATCCTGGACCGCTCCACCGGGAACCGGTTTTGTCGCGAAATCCTGGAACGGGGGGGAAGCCGCCCCGCCATGGAATCCTTCGTGGCATTCCGGGGCCGTCCTCCCCAGCTCGACGCCTTGCTGCGCCATCACGGCATGAGCGGCACTGAAGGCCATGCTACCGCTCACTGACTGTGGATGGCCTCACCAGCACGCACAAAGTTGAAGGAACGGGTGATGCTCACAAGGTCGGCCTGGACGCGCATGTCTGGCGTGAACGGCTGAAAGGGCGCTGCCATGCGGATGATGCGGCATGCCGCATCATCCAGATCCGGACTTCCGGAAGACTGCATGAGGTCCACCTGGACCAGGCTGCCATCCTGGCGCAGGATGGCCGTCAGCCGCACGGTACCATACAGGCGGCGACCGTTGACGGGAGGTGGGTAATTGACCGTTCCCACCGCTTCCACTTTTTGCCGGTAGGCTTCCTCGTAAGGCCCAAACACCACATCCCGGCTCCGCGGTGATATACGGCGCAACCGCTGCCCCTCAAATGGGTCCGCGAACTCGCTGCGTGCCATCTGCAGACTGCGCGCCCGCACCTCCGCGGGGACGGCAGGGGCAGGCTCCGCCAGGACCGTATGTTTCGGGGGCTCGATCGGCGGAGGCGACGCTTTGTGCCCGACCACCGGCCGGTGGTGCGGCGCGGGGTGATCCGGTGCCTGGGCCAGCGGCAACGCCGGTGCCGGGATGTCGGGGGTGAGTTCGATCTGGAGCAGCGGGTCAGCCTCAGCCGTCCTGTGGGAAACACGGTGCTGCGCGGGAAGGAGGAACAGCCCCCACCCGTGCAGTATCAGGGAGGCCCCGACCGCCAGGGTCAGTCGCTGCGCAGGCGTCATGGTTCCGAAACGCCCGCCAGCGGCTCCAGAATTTCTATCAAGTGACAGACCACGGTCATGTCCCACTCGTCGAGACGATCCAGTTGCACCCGAATCCGGGTGCCTGGCAACAATTGCGCGGCCCCCTGTACCTTGGCAGTCAGGGGCAAGCAGTCAAAACGGGCCACGCCATCGCGCAACATCACGGCATCGCAGGTCCCGGGCCGTTCCTGTTGCAACCAGCGCAGGCTCCAGTAACGCTCCATGTTGCGCTGGAACTCTGCATAGGCATCGTAGGCCGTTTCGAAGCGCAGGGCCAGTGCCGTCAGTTCACCTTTCTGGTCCGAGAACGGGGCCGGTTGCCCCGTGAGCAGACTGATCATCTGCCACTGGTTGACCAGGTCCACATAGCGCCGCAACGGCGAGCTGGACCAGACATATTGCGCCACTCCCAGCCCCTCGTGCGGAGCGGGATCGACCGACAGACGCGTTTTGCCATTCACCTGGGTACGGTACAGGGCGGGCACTCCGGCCGCGGCCAGCATCCTGGCCCAGGAGGCATTGACCTCGATCATGAGTTCCGCCACCAGCATGTCCAGTGGCGCTCCCCGCGCCCGTTCCGTAATGGTCACATGGTCGTTTTCCACCACAAAGGTGAAATCCCTGAAGCGTTGGGGCGGACGTTCCCCCACTCCGCGCAGTCGGGCGAGCTGTTGCGCCAGTTGCCAGAGCAGGCGCAGGGGGGCATGAAATTCATGCGGCCCGGCCTCCTGTTCCGGGTCGAAACAGGTTTCCAGCACATGCAAGCGCAGGTTTTGCGCCACCACCACCCGTTCCATGCGGGAATCCCGGGCCACCACGGCAAGGTCTTGCTTCCGCACCGTCAGCAACAGCGACAGCACCGGATTGGCCCGCCCTTCCTGCAGCGTATGGGCCGCAATCACCTGGTCCGGGAGCATGGCAATTTTGCTGCCCGGCATGTAGACCGTGGACAAGCGGGCGTCGGCCACTGCCTGCAGCGGTGACCCCGGTGCGAACCCGAGGCCGGGAGCGGCAATGTGAATGCCCACTTCCCAGTGCGCTTCATCCCGTTCGGTCACGCTGAACGCGTCGTCGATTTCGGTGGTGAAAGCATCGTCGATGCTGAAGGCTCGGACGGGCGAGAGGGGCAGGGTGGAAAAATCCTCCCTCAGGTCATGGCGCAGGCCGGCGGGGAGAGGGCCAAAATATTCAAACTGGAACCGGCCTTCGTGCCAGGCCCGGCTGTCCCGCAATGCACCACAACGTACCAGCAGCTGCGGAATGGTCTGGTGCTGGTCGGCGCTGGCGGCCTCCAGCGTTTTGTAGGCCCAGGTATTCTTGTCGGGATGGTAGAGCAGGGCAGGCAGCCCTTCGACGATCCACTCGGGCAGTTGCCCGCTGCGGATTGCGGCAAGGGCCTCCTGTTTCCGGACCTCCAGCTGCCGTTTTTTTTCCAGGCCCGCCAGGGCGGCCTGGACATTCGCCTCGGGAGCCGGACGGAAACGCCCGCGCCCCTTGCGATAAAAATAGACGGGGGCCGCCTGCAGGCGCAGCAGCACTGCCGCCAGCTCTTCAGGGCTGGGGCGATGGCCCACGTACGTCTCCGCGAGGGATTCGAATCCCACTTCCTGCTCGGGGGTGCAGGCCGACCACAGCAGCTCCACGTCCAACCCGTCCGCCAGCTTCTGGGCTGCCTGCATCAATTCGCCGGCCGCAGGACGCTCAAAACGGAACAATACGGCACTGGACCTGATTTTGCTGCGCTTGCCGTGGGGAGTTTCCACTTGCAGGCTTTGGGCGGACTCCGCCATGACACTGGCGGCTTTCAGGCTTCCCTCCTCTTCATAAAACACGTTCATGGCACCCTCATGTCCCCGCCAGTTGTTTCAGTAATCTGTCATGGATGCCACCAAATCCCCCATTGCTCATCACCAGGACATGGTCGCCCGCCTTCGCCGCCTGCACGATGGCCTGCACCAACCCCTCCAGGGTTTCTTCCACGACCGCCCGGTCGCCCAGGGGGGCCAGGGCAGATGCCACATCCCATCCGGCCTGGGCCCCATGACAGAACACCAGGTCGGCCTGCACGAGACTGTTGGCCAATGCGTCCGCCCACACGCCCATTTTCATGGTGTTGGAACGGGGTTCGAGGACCGCCAGAATCCGTTCGCCGGGGCCCAGCGTCCGGCGCAATCCTTCCAGCGTGGTCCGGATGGCCGTGGGGTGGTGGGCAAAATCGTCGTAAACGGTCACGCCCCGGACCGTTCCGCGTATTTCCATACGCCGCCGGACACCCTTGAAACCCGCCAGGGAGGCCAGCGCCGCCGGGACGGGAACGCCGGTACAACGCGCCGCCAGCACTGCGGCCAGCGCATTCTGGCGGTTATGTTCCCCCAGCAGGGGCCAGTGCTCCAGGACACCGGCCGGTTCGCCACGGTGACGCAACGCCAGGATTCCCGCTGCAGCATCCTGTTCCGTGTCCCAGCCCTCCGCAGAACCAAAGGTTTCCACGGTTGACCAGCATCCCATGCGCAACACCTGTTGCAACCGGTCGTCCCGGCCGTTCACCACCAGGCAGCCCGCACGGGGCACCGTACGCACCAGGTGGTGGAACTGCACCATGATGGCCGACAGATCCGGAAAAATGTCGGCATGGTCGAACTCCAGGTTATTGAGAACGGCCACCTGGGGCCGGTAATGCACAAACTTGGAACGCTTGTCGAAAAATGCCGTGTCGTATTCATCCGCTTCGATCACGAACCAGGGTCGTGCATCGTGCTCCTGAAGGCGCGGATTCCAGCCTTCCGGCAGGCGGGCAGAGGCCGCAAAGTTGCCCGGCACCCCCCCGATCAGGAACCCCGGGGCCGCGCCGGCAACCTCCAGTATCCAGGCCACCAGGGCGCTGGTGGTGGTCTTCCCGTGGGTTCCGGCCACTGCCAGCACGCGACAGTGACGCAGGATGTTGTCGGCAAGCCACTGGGGTCCCGACACGTAAGCCAGGCCGCGGTCGAGAATCGCCTCCATGAGGGGGTTGCCACGGGAAATCACGTTCCCCACCACGAACAGGTCAGGCTCCAGGTGCAACTGGGCGGCGTCAAAACCTTCGATCAGGGTAATGCCCTGGCTTTCGAGCTGCGTACTCATGGGGGGGTAGACCTGTGCATCGCAGCCGGTGACCCGATGGCCTGCCGCCTGGGCGAGCACGGCCACGCCCCCCATGAAGGTACCGCAAATGCCCAGGATATGGATATGCACGGACCCCTTCCTGCCGGCTCACGCCGTCCCGGTTGGCGGCAGGTAACCCAGTACCGGAGCCAGCCAGCGTTCGGCCTCCACCAGGGTCATGCCCTTGCGCCGGGCGTAGTCTTCCACCTGGTCGCGATCCACTTTCCCCACGGCAAAATAAGTGCTGTCCGGATGGGAGAAATAGAAGCCACTCACCGCCGCTGCGGGCCACATGGCATAGCTTTCCGTGAGATGGATGCCCGTGTGGTGCTCGGCCTGCAACAGGTCGAACAAGGTACGTTTTTCAGTATGATCCGGGCAGGCGGGATAACCGGGAGCCGGCCGGATGCCACGATAGCGTTCGGCAATCAGGGCTTCGTTGTCCAGCATTTCGTTGGCGGCATAACCCCAGTATTCCCGCCGGACACGGGCATGCAGCCACTCCGCACAGGCTTCCGCGAGACGATCGGCCAGCGCCTTGAGCAGGATGGCACTGTAATCGTCATGCTGTGCTTCAAATACTGCCAGCCGCTCTTCAATGCCAATGCCGGCCGTGACGGCAAAGGCCCCGATGTAGTCCGACACGCCGGAACCCTCCGGTGCCACGAAATCGGCCAGACAGAGATTGTGCCGATCCTGGGGTTTTTCATTCTGCTGGCGCAGGAAATGCACGACCTTCCCCACCGTGGATCGTGTGTCGTCCGTAAACACCATCACGTCGTCACCATTGTCCGTCGTGGCGGCAGGGAAAAGCCCCACCACGGCACGCGCGGTGAGCCAGTGCTCCTGCATGATGCGTTGCAACATCGCCTGCCCATCTGCGAACACGCTGCGGGCCGCCTCTCCCACCTTGTCATCCTGCAGGATGGCCGGGTAGCGGCCGATCAGTTCCCAGGTCTGGAAAAAGGGAGTCCAGTCGATGAAAGGCACCAGGGCTTCGAGCGGCACGTCCGGCAAGGGATGTACACCGAGAAAAACCGGGCGGGGCGGGGTATAGGCCACCCAGTCGGTTTTGAGCCCGCGCTGGCGAACCCGGGCCAGTTCCAGCAGCGCTCCCTGTCCCTTCTTGCTTTCGTGCTGCGCCCTGACTTTTTCCATGTCGGCCTTCAGTGCCCGCACATAGTCTGGCCGCAGCTGCGGGCTCAGCAGTTGGGTGCATACCCCCACGGCCCGGGAGGCATCCGGAACATACACGGTCGACCCCTGGTAGCAGGGTGCGATTTTCACGGCCGTATGGACCCTCGAGGTGGTGGCTCCCCCGATCAGCAGCGGCAGGGAAAAACCTTCCCGCTGCATTTCCCGGGCCACATGGGCCATTTCCTCGAGGGAAGGCGTGATCAGCCCCGACAGGCCGATGATGTCGGCGTCTTCGTCGCGGGCCACCTGCAGGATTTTCTCGCAGGACACCATGACCCCCAGATTCACCACTTCGAAGTTATTGCACTGCAGCACGACGGCCACGATGTTCTTGCCGATATCGTGCACATCCCCCTTGACCGTCGCCAGGACGATCTTCCCCTTGGAACGGGATGCGCCGCTTTTTCCCTTTTCGGCCTCGATGTACGGTATCAGGTGGGCCACGGCCTGCTTCATCACCCGTGCCGATTTCACCACCTGCGGCAAGAACATCTTGCCCGCTCCAAACAGGTCCCCCACCACATTCATGCCTTCCATCAGGGGGCCCTCGATCACCTGGATCGGATGCTCGCATTGCAGGCGGGCCTCCTCCGTATCCTCGATGATATGGGTGGAGACGCCTTTCACCAGTGCATGGGCAAGGCGCTCCTGCACCGGGACCTGGCGCCAGGACAGATCCTCGGCCTGCTGGCGCGGCCCTCCCTTGACCTGGCTGGCAAACGCCACCATGCGTTCCGCCGCATCCGGACGCCGATCCAGAAGGATGTCTTCCACGTGTTCCAGCAGATCAGGCGGGATCTCGGCATAGACACCCAGCTGCCCTGCATTGACGATGCCCATGGTCATGCCGGCACGAATGGCGTGGTACAGGAAAGCCGTATGAATGGCTTCGCGCACGGCATCATTGCCGCGGAAGGAGAAACTGACGTTGGACACGCCCCCGCTCACCTTGGCATAGGGCAGGGTTTCGCGAATCAGCCGCGTGGCCTCGATGAAGTCGAGGGCATAGCGGCTGTGCTCTTCAATGCCGGTGGCAATGGCAAAAATGTTCGGGTCGAAAATGATGTCTTCTGCCGGATACCCCACCTGTTCCGTGAGCAGGCGGTAGGAGCGGGCGCAGATTTCCGTCTTGCGCGCCAGGGTATCGGCCTGCCCCTTTTCGTCGAATGCCATGACGATGACTGCAGCGCCATAGCGTCGGACCAGGCGGGCACGTTCAAGAAATTCGGCCTCGCCCTCCTTGAGGCTGATGGAATTGACGATGGACTTTCCCTGCACGCACTTCAGCCCGGCTTCCAGCACATTCCAGTCGGACGAATCGATCATGACCGGCACGCGTGAAATATCCGGTTCGGAAGCAATCAGGTTGAGGAAACGGGCCATGGCTGCCTTTGAATCCAGCATGGCTTCATCCATGTTGATATCGATGATCTGGGCACCGCTTTCCACCTGGTTGCGGGCCACCGTCAGGGCTTCGCTGTAATTCCCCGCCAGGATCATGCGGGCAAAGGCTTTTGAACCCGTCACATTGGTACGTTCCCCCACATTGACGAAGAGGGAGTCCTCATTGATGGTGAGCGGCTCGAGCCCGGACAGGCGCGTTGCTGGGGCAATGGCAGGCACTGCCCGTGGCGGCAGGTGGCGCACGGCATCCGCAATCGCACGGATGTGGGCCGGCGTGGTGCCGCAACACCCACCCACGATGTTGATGAATCCCGACTGGGCGAATTCCTGCAACAGTGCAGCGGTTTCCCCGGGCCCTTCGTCATAGCCCGACTCGGCCAGGGGATTGGGCAAACCGGCATTGGGATGGGCGCTCACGAAAGTATCGGCGATCCGGGACAGCTCTTCGACATAGGGGCGCATGAGCGCCGCACCCAGGGCACAATTGAGCCCGATCGACAGGGGGCGGATATGCCGCAGGGAATTCCAGAAGGCTTCCGTCGTCTGCCCCGTCAATGTCCGGCCACTCTGGTCCGTGATGGTGCCCGATATCATGACCGGCAGGCGTTCACCCCGTGCTTCGAAATAGGCGTCAATGGCAAACAGGGCCGCTTTCGCATTCAACGTGTCGAACACCGTTTCCACCAGAAGAATCTGCGCCCCTCCGGCCACCAGACCCTCGATGGCTTCGCGATACACCCTGACCAGCGTATCGAAATCGATATTGCGGAAAGCGGGGTCGTTGACATCCGGTGAAATGGAGGCGGTACGCGTGGTCGGGCCCAATACCCCGGCCACGAACCGGGGTTGGTGCGGCGTGCGCCGCGTGGCCTCATCGGCCACTTCCCGTGCCAGCACCGCTGCCGCATGATTGATTTCATGCACGAGGTCTGCCATGTGGTAGTCGGCCATGGAGACCGCATTGGCATTGAAGGTGTTGGTTTCGATGATATCGGCACCGGCCTCCAGGTAGGCCTGGTGGATCGAGCGAATGATCCGGGGCTGGGTCAGCACCAGCAGGTCGTTGTTCCCCTTGAGATCGTGGGGAAAATCCCGGAAGCGTTCGCCGCGGTAATCCGCTTCGCTGAGCTTGTAGCTCTGGATCATGGTGCCCATGGCACCGTCCAGCATCAGGATGCGTTCCTGCAACAACGCATGAAGTAAGGGCGTGATATCCGACATAGGCCCGCTATGCTACCACGGAGCCGCCAAAAAAATGGGGCGTCCACGACGCCCCAAGTCCTTGACAGACAGGAAGAGTTATTCCACGCGTTCCCCGTGCAGGGCCAGATCCAGGCCCTCGCGCTCTTCTTCTTCGGTCACGCGCAGTCCGATCACCATGTCCACCACTTTCAGGATGATGAAGGACATCACGAAGCCATACACCAGGGTCACCGACACCCCCAGCGCCTGGGTCATCAGGCTGCCGTCGACGCCGCTGATTTCCTTGACGTTGAACACGCCCGTGAGCAGAGCCCCCACCACGCCACCGATGCAGTGCACACCGAAGGCATCCAGGGAATCGTCATACCCCAGCATGTGCTTGAGGCTGGTGGCGGCCCAGAAGCAGATCACGCCTGCCGCAATGCCAATCACAAGAGCGCCAGTCGCTCCCACGAAGCCCGATGCCGGGGTGATGGCCACCAGTCCGGCCACGGCACCGGAAGCGATCCCCAGCACGCTGGGCTTGCCCTTGCTCATCCATTCGGCAAACATCCATGCCAGCGCTGCCACGGCAGTGGCGATCTGGGTCACTGTCATGGCCATGCCCGCACGACCATCCGCAGCCACTGCCGACCCGGCGTTGAAGCCGAACCAGCCCACCCACAGCAGCGAAGCGCCGATCAGGGTCAGTGCCAGGTTATGCGGCGCCATGGGCTCCTTGCCGTAGCCGACCCGCTTGCCCATCACCAATGCAGCGGCAAGACCCGCAATCCCGGCATTGATGTGCACCACGGTACCGCCGGCAAAGTCCAGCACGCCCTTTCCGGCCAGCCAGCCCCCCGGCTCCCATACCCAGTGGGCAATCGGGGAATAGACCACGAGGGACCAGATGCCCATGAACCAGAGCATGGCCGAGAACTTCATGCGCTCGGCAAAGGCACCGGCAATCAGGGCAGGCGTAATGATGGCAAAGGTCATCTGGAACATCATGTAAACGGACTCGGGAATCGTGGTGGCAGCATGGTGCACCATCACCTTCTTGGCCTCATTCTGGTAGAGCATGCCGTTCAGCATGAATCGGCTCAGCCCCCCCAGCCATTCCGAGCCGGGCATGAAGGCCAGGCTGTATCCGAGCACGATCCAGAGCACCGTCACCAGGGAACAGACGGCAAAGCTTTGCATGAGCGTCGCCAGCACGTTCTTTTTCCGGACCATGCCTCCGTAGAACAGTGCCAGACCGGGAATCGTCATGAGCAGCACGAGCGCGGTGGAACTCAACATCCAGGCGGTATCACCCGAGTTGATTTTATCGGTCCCCACCAGAAAAGGCTTGGTGGGCGCCGCATCTGCTGCGGGTGCCGCAGCCGGAGCGGCAGGTACGGCCGCCGCGGGTGCGGCTGCCGCATCGGCCTTGTCGTCGGCCATGACGTGGCCCGACCCGATCGACAGGGCCAACACCAGGAGTGCGGCCTTCAATGTGTTCAGCAATGTTTTCATGGTGATCCCCTTACAAGGCATCCGCGCCGGTTTCACCGGTGCGGATGCGCACGACTTGTTCCAGTTCATAGACGAAAATCTTGCCGTCGCCGATTTTTCCGGTATTGGCCGATTTTTCGATCGCTTCCAGCACGCGATCCAGCATCTCGGTTTTGACCGCGGCTTCCAGCTTCACCTTGGGCAGGAAATCAACCACGTACTCCGCCCCACGGTAGAGCTCGGTATGTCCCTTTTGCCGACCAAACCCTTTCACTTCCGTCACGGTAATGCCCTGTACGCCAATGGCGCTGAGCGCTTCCCGCACTTCGTCAAGCTTGAAGGGCTTGATGATTGCAGTCACGAGTTTCATGTTGCCTCCTGATCAGTGATCACGTGTCTTAGAACTTGAAAATGCCCTGCACACCCACGGTCGTCATGGACGTTTGGGGAATGCTGGCGGAATCCAGGAAGACGCCCTTGTCCGCATGGTCGGCACGCAATTCGCCACGCAGTTCGAAGTTCTTGGCAGGAGCGTATCCGAGCGTGAAGGTCACTTCCTTGAGCGTGTTGGCGCCTGGTGGCGTCGTCGCCGCGGCAACCGCAACCCCCGAGTTATCCTTGAGCTCTTCGGTACGCAACGACATGCGGGTCTTTTCGGTGAACTGATAATTCAGGTAGGCGGCCACCCCCCAGTATTTTTCCGTGCCCACGCCAAACACGTTGTCCTGCGAGACATGGTCCCCGTTGAGGATGAAGGTGGTGGTATCGGTCAGGTTGGTGGTGAACACCACGTCCAGCAGCGTACGCATGCCGCTGATGGCACCGGGCGCCGCCGTGGGTACCATGGAATAGGTCGTGGCCGACATGGATTCATTGCCGCTGTAGAGGCTGACGGCCAGCGACGTGTCCTTGGTGAAGGCTTCCGTCAGGCCCAGTTCCACGGTTTTACCGCTGTTCATGTCCGTCACCTGGTCCCACCCGTTGTTCACTCCCATAATCAGGTTGGTGGCATCGTTGAGGGCGGCCGAGGCACGCACCCCGGTGTGGGTGAAGGGAATCTTGCCAAACAGGATGGAGCGGGTGATGTTGGTGTCCGCCGAACTGTCGATCACTTCGGCTCCCGCGAGGGTGGTGAATTTCCCGCCGATCAGCGTCAGGTTGCCGGAGGCATACTGGGCATAACCCTGGGTTATGTCAAAATTGCCGCCACTGCCCGCGGTCAGACCGGAACTGGCGCAGGCACCATAGGAACAGAAAATCCCCGCATCGCTGCCCGCCGTCAGGTTCAGCACGCCACCAAATCCCTCCTTGGGGGTACTGGAAATGGTGATGCCGGCCTGGTGCAGTCCAAAGGAATTCTTGGCCGTATCGAAGACCTGCACGCTGCTGTTCGGCGTCTGGGAGTGGCCGATGTAACTGGCGTCCAGGTAGCCTTTGACGTCGATGGCGGAGTTCGCGAGGATGTCCGCAAGCGTTGGCCCCTTGGGCTTGCTTTCGGCAGGGGCGGGTGAAGCCGCCGACCCTGCAGCCGGTGCCGTTTCTTCGGCCCGGACAGCGGATGTCGCCAGCACGGACAACGTCACTGCAACTGCGATGGCACTACGATGTTGGCGTTTCATTTACTATTCTCCCTTGCTTGGTTAAATACGATGCGTCATTCTTCTTCCGATACGGAGGCTAAACGGCACTCACCCGCTCCTTAGCAGAAGTCGTGCCAACCGGACAAAACCCTGGGAGAGCGTGCCTGGTATGGCAGTTTTTTGACAAACTTGAAGGCTGGATCGGCTGAATTGCACCATAATAGTGCATTACAACCTGGAAAATGGCTACCGATAGTGCAGATTGATACACTTTTTCACATATGGTGATCCATGAACACGACTTTCATTGATGACGTCGTCAAACGCCTGGGCGATATGCTGGCCCATACCCCTGCAGCCGATTTTGAAAAAAATGCCCGGGCACTGCTCACCAGCCTGTTCGCCAAGGCCAATCTCGTGACGCGCGAGGAATTCGACGTACAGAAAAACGTATTGGCCCGCACCCGGGAAAAACTGGAGATGCTGGAAAAGAAGGTGGCCAGCCTGGAGCAGAACCCCGATCAAACAGCCTGAATTTGAAAGTAAATACTCACCTTTAACCCTTTCCCCACCTGGCCGGCGCCAAACACTACCGTGGCAGCGTGCAGGCGGGTGATCTCCCGCACGATGGCCAGCCCCAGGCCACATCCTTCCGTGGGATGGGGCGCCAGCCGGTGAAACGGGATGCCCAGGTTGCCCCATTCCGAGGGCGTCACACCAGGGCCGCTGTCCTCGACGCTGAGCAGCACCCGCTCTTCTTCCCGGCGCAGACGAACCAGCACCTGTCCTCCTTCCGGGGTATGACGCACGGCGTTGTCCAGGAGGTTCGCCAGCAATTCACGCAACATCCAGGGGCTCCCCAGAACGCGCACCGACTGCAGATCAAACACCAGATCCACCTCCTTGCGCGCCGCCCGGGTCACAAAACCGGCGGACACCTCCCGGCACACCTGTTCCAGGGGCACCGTGGCAAGCTCCAGCATGCTGCGTTCGGTGTGCTCCAGGCGCGCCAGGGACAACAACTGGTTGGCGAGGTGGGTCGTGCGCCGCGTCGTCCCCAGCAACTCCTGGAGGCATTGACGCACATCCCCCGGCGGGTCTTCCAGGGCCACTTCGATCTGGCTGCTCAGGGAAGCCAATGGTGTACGCAGCTGGTGTGCCGCATCCGCAATGAAGCGACGATGGCTGGCGAAGGATGCCGCCAGGTTTGCCAGCAGCTCATTGATGCCATGCACGACCGGAAACAGCTCGACGGGTATCCCCGCCTCGTCGACTGCCCGGAGGTCAGTGGAGGAACGGCTGACGATCTCCTGGCGCAACTGCTTGACGGGTGACAACGCAAAACGCACACCGAACAGGACTACGGCAATGGACACCAGCGCCAGCAATGCTTCGGGCAGCAGGATGCTGGCAAAAATGCCGTCCCGCAAACGGTCCCGTCCATGGAGCGTTTGCGCCACCCCAATGGTAAAAGACGTGTTGCCGGAACTGCCGCGCAGGAAAATGGCGCGGTGATCCTGACCATCGAGCATGATGTCCTGGAACTGATGACCTCCTGCCGCAGGCAGGGTGTCGGGCAACCGCAAACCCGGGTTTCCGGAGAACAGGTGCCCCTGTTCGTCCCAGGCGGCATAGGTGACCCGGTCATCGTTGTTTTCCTGCAGCATCTGCTGGGCCGCAGGGGGAAGATCCAGGTGCAAGGCATCCCTGAGGGTCACGACCTGCTTGGAAAGATCCAGAGCATTGTCCAGAAGGCCCAGATCATAGACATTCATCGCGGCATGCAGGGAAAACAGATACGCCAGCACCGAACCCGCCAGCAGGATGACCACCAAGGGCGCCAGAAGCCACTTGAGCAACAGCTGGTACAGGCTAGGGCGCCGTTTCACCGGTTTTCTCCAGCATGTAACCCAGCCCGCGCACTGTGCGGATCAGGGTCCCGGATCCCTCGATCTTGGCCCGCACCCGGTGCACATAGGCCTCAATCGCATTTTCGCTCAGCTCCTGGCCCAAGCTGGTCAACCCCTGGATCAATTGCTCTTTCGACACAATGCGC
>JAKBAT010000089.1 GCA_021808815.1 Pseudomonadota bacterium | reverse complement strand
GAATATCACATCACCGAGTTTCCCATGGGGGATCCGCGCCAGGGCATCGTGCATGTCATCGGGCCGGAGCAGGGGGCAACCCTGCCAGGCATGACAGTGGTCTGTGGGGATTCCCATACCAGCACCCATGGGGCATTCGCGGCCCTGGCCATGGGCATCGGCACTTCCGAAGTGGAACACGTCCTGGCGACGCAAACCTTGCTATCCCGCAAATCCAAAACGCTGCAGATCAGGGTCGAAGGCACCTTGCCTGTGGGCGTGACCGCCAAGGATATGGCCCTGGCCATCATCGGTCACATTGGCACTGCGGGGGGCACAGGATATGCCATTGAATTCGCTGGCAGTGCAGTACGTCAGCTGTCCATGGAAGGGCGCATGACCCTGTGCAACATGGCCATCGAGGCGGGAGCGCGAACGGGCATGGTGGCAGTGGACGAAACGACCCTGGACTACCTGAAGGGGCGACCCTTTGCGCCGCAAGGGACGCAGTGGGATGCGGCGACTGCTTACTGGCGTACGTTGCATAGCGACGAGGGTGCCAGGTTTGACCGGGTGGTGACGCTGGAGGCATCCCATGTGGAACCTCTCGTGACCTGGGGGACTTCCCCGGAAATGGTGGCTTCCGTTACGGGGCATGTGCCGGATCCAGCCCGTGAAACCAATGCGGTGCGCCGTGAAGGCATGGAACGTGCCCTGCAGTACATGGCCCTGGTTCCGGGTACGCCCATCGTGGAGATTCCGATCGACAAGGTGTTCATCGGTTCGTGCACCAATTCCCGGATAGAAGACCTGCGGGCTGCCGCCGCGGTGGTCAGGGGGCATACAGTGGCGGCAAACGTGAAACAGGCATTGGTGGTTCCGGGTTCGGGGCTTGTCAAGGCAGCCGCAGAAGCCGAGGGGCTCGACAGGGTGTTTCGGGAGGCGGGGTTTGAGTGGCGTAACCCGGGTTGTTCCATGTGTCTGGGCATGAACGATGACCGCCTGTTGCCGGGAGAACGTTGTGCATCGACCTCCAACCGCAATTTTGAAGGGCGTCAGGGATCCGGTGGCCGCACCCATCTGGTCAGTCCGCAAATGGCGGCTGCGGCGGCCATCGCCGGCCATTTTGTGGACGTGCGGCATTTTCTATGAAGGAATGGGTGTCATGAGACCATTTACCTTGCTGGACGGACTGGTGCTTCCCATTGATCGTTCCAATGTGGACACCGACGCGATCATTCCGAAGCAATTTCTCAAATCGATTCGCCGCTCCGGTTTTGGACCCAACCTGTTCGATGCCTGGCGCTATCTGGATGAAGGCCAGCCCGAACAGGATAACTCCCGGCGCCCGCTCAATCCGGGGTTCGTGTTGAACCAGGCACGTTATCAGGGTGCCCAGATCCTGCTGGCCCGTGAAAATTTCGGTTGCGGCTCCAGTCGGGAGCATGCGCCCTGGGCGTTGGAAGATTATGGGTTTCGTGCCCTGGTTGCACCAAGTTTTGCCGATATCTTTTACAACAACTGTTTCAAGAACGGCCTGCTGCCCATCGTGCTGCCGGCAACGGCGGTCGATGCGCTGTTTGAGGAAGTGCTGGCACAACCGGGGTACCGTCTTTCCATCGATTTGGTGGGGCAGACGGTATCCACTCCGACAGGGAAAGTGTACGCCTTCTCGGTGGACGAGTTTCGCAAGTATTGCCTGTTGAACGGATTTGATGACATTGGGCTGACACTACGCCATGCGGACGAGATCCGTGCCTATGAAAAGGGGCGCGCGCAGCGCGAACCCTGGCTGTTTGGAGAGGATGCATGAAAGTTGCCGTATTGCCGGGAGACGGGATCGGACCGGAAATCGTTGCCGAAGCATTGAAAGTGCTGGAAGTGTTCCGGGGTGAAGGATTGTCCCTCGACATGAAAACCTGTGACATCGGCGGCATTGCCGTCGATCGGCATCGCGATCCCTTGCCGGCCCAAACCCTGGCCGCTTGTCGCGAATCGGATGCCATCCTGTTTGGTGCCATTGGCGGGCCCCAGTACGACACGCTGCCGCGTGAACTTCGCCCGGAGCGCGGCCTGTTACGGTTACGCAAGGCATTGGATCTGTTTGCCAACCTGCGCCCAGCCCAGGTGTTTCCTGAACTGGCGGCAGCCTCGAGCCTCAAACCGGATATTGTGTCCGGTCTGGATATCATGATCGTGCGCGAGCTCACGGGAGACATTTATTTTGGTGAGCCGCGTGGCATCAGTCATAACTCCGCAGGAGAGCGCGTGGGGGTCAACACCATGGTGTACAGCGAGTCGGAAATTCGGCGCGTGGCGCACTGGGGGTTTCAGGCAGCACAGGCGAGACGCAAGACATTATGCTCGGTCGATAAAATGAACGTGCTGGAAACCACCCAGTTATGGCGTGATGTGGTGGTCGAGGTTTCCAGGGAATATCCCGATGTCATGCTGACGCATATGCTGGTGGATAATGCGGCCATGCAACTGGTGCGCAACCCGCGCCAGTTTGACGTGATCGTGACCGGGAATCTGTTTGGAGACATCCTTTCCGACGAGGCTTCCATGCTGACCGGTTCCATCGGCATGTTGCCCTCAGCGTCTCTCAATGTATCGGGCCTGGGCTTATACGAGCCGATACACGGCAGCGCACCCGATATCGCGGGGCGCGGCATTGCCAATCCGCTGGCCCAGATTCTGTCGATATCCATGATGTTCCGTTATTCATTCAAACGACCCGACCTGGCGGACCGGGTTGACCAGGCGGTGCGGCGGGTGTTGCAACAGGGGCTGCGGACAGCGGATATCGCGCAGCCGGGGATGCCGACAGTCAGTACGTCCGCCATGGGGGATGCCGTGGTGGCTGCCCTGTCGGTGCATTGAGCGACTTGAAGGAATACGCATCATGTTGAAAGTTGGAATGGTGGGATGGCGAGGCATGGTCGGTTCGGTCCTGTTGCAGAGGATGCAGGAGGAACAGGATTTCAGTCGCATCCATCCGGTGTTCTTCTCCACCTCGCAGGTGGGTGGGCCGGGGCCGGACGTCGGGCAGGGCAGCCAGGTGCTGGAGGATGCCCGAGACATCAATGCACTTGCGGCGATGGACGTCATCATGTCATGCCAGGGGGGGGATTACACCAATGCCGTGTTTGGCCCCTTGCGTGCCAGTGGCTGGAAGGGTTTCTGGATCGATGCGGCTTCCACGCTCCGCATGAAGGAGCATGCGATCATCATCCTCGATCCGGTCAACCGGGCCGTGATCGACACGGCGTTGGCCCGGGGAGTGCGTGATTTCATCGGGGGCAATTGCACCGTGAGCCTCATGTTGATGGCCCTGAACGGCCTGTTTCGCGAGGGCTGGGTGGAATGGGTTTCTGCCATGACCTATCAGGCCGCCTCCGGTGCCGGTGCCCAGAACATGCGGGAGCTGCTTCAGCAAATGGGCGACATCCACCATGAAGTGGAAGCGCTGCTGGGTGATCCGTCATCGGCGATTCTCGAAATCGATCGCCGCGTGACTGACACGCTGCGTTCCGGAACCCTGCCCATGACCCATTTCCGCAATGTCCCCCTGGCGGGAAGCCTGATTCCATGGATCGACGTGCCGGTGGATCACGGCCAAAGCAAGGAGGAATGGAAAGGAGGCGCCGAGTGCAACAAAATTCTCGGGCTGCCCCACTTCCGCTCTCCAGGCAGTATTCCCGTGGATGGGTTGTGCGTTCGCGTGGGCGCCATGCGTTGTCACTCCCAGGGGCTGACCGTGAAGCTCAAACGCGATGTTCCGTTGCAGGATATCGAGCAGGCCATTGCGAACGCGAATGACTGGGTCCGGGTCGTTCCCAACGAGCGCGAAGCCAGCGAACGCAATCTCTCGCCAGCAGCAGTGAGCGGCACGCTGGCAGTTCCGGTGGGGCGGCTCCACAAACTGGCCATGGGGGCGGAATATCTTGGCGCATTCACAGTGGGCGATCAACTCCTGTGGGGCGCAGCTGAACCGTTGCGACGCATGCTGCGCATTCTGGTGGACTGAGACCCGTGCCCGATTTTTCTGCTTCCCAACCCTGGCTGGACGACTTGCTGGCGTACCTGTCCCGGCTCGAATGGCCTCAACTGGAAGATTTCCGTAACTGGTACCTGTTGTATCCCGATTTTGTGTTGCTGGGGGAAATCGCCCTGGGGTTGCTGGTACTGGTATTCGGGTTAGGTTGGCTGGTGGGGCGCAAACCCAGATCGCCGGTTGCGGAGGATCCTTCACCTGCCGAGGCGGAAACCGCTTTCGATTTCGAAGCGCGCCTGGGCATTTCCCGTGATGATCTGGCTGAAGTGGGCTTGCCTCTGGTCACGCAATCCCCCCGTCCGTTGGCAGTGCCCATGACTTCACTGGTGGAACTTTCCAGCGAGCATCTGATGGTGATTGCCCGTTATTGCGTATGGCGGGGAGACAGCGCAGGGGCCCGTGATGCCATTGCCCCGATTATGATCCGGGATGATATCGAACTCCGTCGTGCCGCACTCTCCTTGCTCGACAAGCAGTGACAGGAAGTCCCATGCGTTTTGCACTGGGTGTGGAATATGACGGCGCAGGGTTCTGCGGATGGCAACGTCAACCCGATGTCCCATCCGTGCAGGAGGCGCTGGAATCTGCATTGGGGGGAGTGGCAGGCGAAGCGGTCACGGTGACTGCGGCGGGCAGGACGGATCGTGGTGTCCATGCGAGCGGGCAGGTCGTTCATTTTGATACCCAGGCACAGCGACCGCTTTCTGCCTGGGTACGGGGTGCCAATGCACTGCTGCCTCGTGAAGTTGCGGTGTTGTGGGTGCAACCGGTTCCAGACGCGTTTCATGCCAGGTTCTGCGCACACAGCCGTTCATACCACTACCTGCTCCTCAACCATGCCGTGCGCAATGCCTTGATGGCGGGGAGATGGGGCTGGTATCACCTGCCCCTTGATCTTTCCCTGATGCGCCAGGGGGCACAGCGATTGCTGGGACACCATGACTTCAGCGCATTTCGGGCAGCGGAATGCCAGGCAAAATCCCCTTTGAAGACCGTGCTGCATTCCGAAGTGATGCGGGAGGGCGAGCTCCTGCAGTTTTCATTTACGGCAGATGCCTTTTTGCAGCACATGGTGCGTAATATGGTGGGGGCTCTCGTGGCGGTAGGAGCGGGGCGCAAACCGCCTTCCTGGATCAGCGATCTTTTGGAGAGCCGCGATCGCACGCTGGGGGCGCCCACGTTTCCTGCCGACGGACTCTATCTCACGGGGGTGTCCTACGGAGAGGAATGGCAACTCCCTGCCCGGACAACACGTTATGATGGCGCTTTCCTGCCCCCGAATGCGGATTGATGATTGATCATGCGAACCCGGATCAAGATTTGCGGAATCACCCGAGTGGACGACGCATTGCAGGCCGCACACGCGGGAGCCGATGCCCTGGGTCTGGTATTTCACGAACCCAGCCCGCGTGCAATTGCCCTGGAGGTGGCCGCAGAGATCGTTGCCGCGATTCCGGCCTTTGTGACAACGGTAGGCCTTTTCGTCGACGCATCACCCGCCCGCGTGGAGCAGGTCCTGTCCAGGGTAAATCTGGATTGCCTGCAATTTCATGGCCATGAAACCTCTGCGGAATGCGAACGTTATGGCATGTCCTACATTAAAGTTGCCAGGGTTCGGCAAGGGTTCGATTTGGTACAATACGCGGTTGGGTACCAGCGTGCGCGGGCCTTGTTGGTGGATGCCTATGTGGAGGGCATCCCGGGAGGAACGGGCAAGACTTTTGACTGGGCGCAATTGCCGGATGCATTGCCACTTCCCCTTGTGCTGTCAGGGGGGCTGACACCGGAGAACGTAGGGCTTGCCGTGCGTTCCGTTCGCCCATGGGCGGTGGATGTCAGCAGTGGTGTGGAACGGGCGCCGGGGCTCAAGGCAGCGGACAAGGTGCTGCAATTCATTGAGGGAGTGAGGAATGAAGATTTACGACATGCCTGATCGCGAAGGCCACTTTGGCCAGTACGGCGGGACGTTCGTGTCGGAAACCCTGATTGCTGCCATTGATGAGCTCAGGAGGCAGTATCTGCGCTATCGCGACGACCCTGAGTTTCAGGAAGAGTTTGCGTATGAACTCAAGCATTATGTAGGACGACCCAGCCCGATCTACCATGCCCGGCGGCTCAGCGAAACCCTCGGGGGGGCACAGATCTATCTCAAGCGCGAAGACCTCAATCATACCGGCGCCCATAAAATCAACAATACGGTGGGGCAGGCCATGTTGGCCCGGCGGATGGAAAAGCAGCGCGTGATTGCCGAAACGGGTGCAGGTCAGCATGGTGTTGCGACGGCAACGGTAGCGGCACGGTATGGCATGGAATGCGTCGTCTATATGGGGTCAGAGGATGTCAAGCGGCAGGCCCAGAATGTGTACCGCATGAAATTGCTCGGTGCACGGGTGGTTCCCGTGGAAAGCGGTTCGCGAACGCTCAAGGATGCGCTCAACGAAGCCATGCGGGATTGGGTGACCAATATTCAGGATACGTTCTATATCATTGGCACTGTGGCAGGGCCGCATCCTTATCCGATGATGGTACGGGATTTCAACGCCGTGGTGGGGCGCGAATGCCTTGTGCAGCTGCCGGAAATGACCGGGCGGCATCCTGATGTGGTGTTGGCCTGCGTAGGCGGGGGATCAAATGCCATGGGGATTTTCCATGCCTACATCCCCCACGAGTCCGTGCGTTTGATGGGCGTGGAAGCCGGCGGGGAGGGGATTGCCAGCGGGCACCATGCGGCATCGCTGGTTGCCGGTTCGCCAGGCGTGTTGCATGGCAATCGCACGTATCTTTTGCAGGATGAGAATGGCCAGATTATCGAAACCCATTCCATTTCTGCCGGCCTCGATTATCCGGGGGTGGGGCCGGAGCACGCCTGGCTCAAGGATAGCGGGCGTGCTGAATATGTGGCCATTACCGACGATGAGGCGCTTCATGCGTTTCATACCCTGTGTCGGACTGAAGGCATCATTCCTGCCCTGGAATCCAGCCACGCCCTGGCTCAAGCCATGAAAATGGCGCCGACG
>JAKBAT010000088.1 GCA_021808815.1 Pseudomonadota bacterium | reverse complement strand
CCCCGAGGTGCTGACCTCCTTTTCCAATATCGATGATCCCGGACGCCTTGCGGATACCATTGCAGCGCACCTGCCGCTCAAACTCGAGCAGAAGCAGCAGATTCTGGGGATGTTCGACATCAAGGATCGTATCGAGCACCTGCTTTCGGTCCTGGAAAGCGAAATCGACATCCTGCAGGTGGAGAAACGCATTCGTGGGCGGGTCAAACGCCAGATGGAGAAAAGCCAGCGCGAATACTATTTGAACGAACAGGTGAAGGCCATCCAGAAAGAACTCGGGGACAGCGAGGAAGGGGCTGACCTGGATGACCTGGAAAAGAAGATCAAAAATGCGCATATGCCCAAGGAAGCGCGCACCAAAGCCGAATCCGAGTTCAAGAAACTACGACTGATGTCCCCCATGTCCGCAGAAGCCACCGTGGTGCGCAATTACATCGATGCCCTGGTGGGGCTGCCCTGGAAGAAGAAGACGCGGGTGAGCAACGACCTGGAGGCTTGCGAACGCATCCTGGATGAAGACCATTACGGCCTCGACAAGGTGAAGGAACGCATCGTGGAATACCTGGCGGTGCAGTCCCGGGTGGATAAGGTAAAAGCACCGATTTTATGTCTGGTGGGCCCCCCGGGAGTGGGAAAAACCTCGCTGGGACAGTCCATCGCCCGTGCCACGAACCGCAAGTTCGTGCGCATGGCCCTGGGTGGCATGCGGGACGAAGCCGAGATCCGCGGGCATCGACGTACCTACATTGGTTCCATGCCGGGAAAAATCCTGCAAAACATGTCCAAGGTAGGGGTGCGCAACCCGCTCTTCCTTCTGGATGAAGTGGACAAGCTGGGCCAGGACTTTCGTGGAGACCCCTCTTCGGCCTTGCTGGAAGTTCTGGATCCGGAACAGAACCACACGTTTATTGACCACTACGTGGAAGTGGAATATGACCTGTCGGACGTGATGTTCGTGGCCACTGCCAACACCCTCAACATTCCAGCGCCCTTGCTGGACCGGATGGAGGTGATCCGGCTTGCCGGCTATACCGAGGACGAGAAAATCAATATCGCCCGGCAATATCTCCTGCCGAAGCAGCTCAAGGCCAATGGGTTGAAGGACAATGAAATTTCCGTGACCGAATCTGCCTTGCGCGATATCGTCCAGTATTACACCCGTGAGGCGGGGGTACGTGCCCTGGATCGGGAAATCGCCAAAATTTGCCGCAAGGTGGTGAAGGCCCTGTTGCTGACCAGAAAACCCAGCAAAGTGACGGTTTCTTCCCGCAATCTCGAAAAGTACCTGGGCGTGCGTCGTTACACGTTCGGAATGGCGGAAAAAACCAACCAGGTCGGCCAGGTGACCGGACTTGCCTGGACGGAGGTGGGAGGGGAATTGCTCACCATCGAAGCTGCCCTGTTGCCCGGCAAGGGCAAAATGACCACCACCGGAAAATTGGGTGACGTGATGCAGGAATCCATCCAGGCTGCCTTGAGTGTGGTGCGAAGCCGTGCCAGAAAACTGGGCATTGCGGTGGATTTTTACGAGAAATCCGACATCCACATCCACTTGCCGGAAGGCGCCACGCCCAAGGATGGGCCCAGTGCCGGCATCGCCATCGCGACATCCATGGTCTCGGTGTTGACCGGGATTGCCGTACGTGCGGATGTGGCCATGACGGGCGAAATTACCCTGCGTGGGGAAGTGCTCCCCATTGGTGGCCTCAAGGAAAAACTCTTGGCGGCACACCGTGGCGGGATCAAAACCGTTCTGATTCCGGAAGAAAATACCAAGGACCTGGTGGAGATCCCGGAGAACATCAAGAACCGGCTCGACCTGCATCCCGTACGATGGATCGATCAGGTGTTGACCCTGGCGCTGGAGCGCGAACCCGTGGTTGCCGAAGCCGAGGAAATCGCGGAATTGCCCGCGCCGATTCCCGAAGCAGCATCGGGCGCGTCCATCAAGCATTGACAAGGGTTTTCCGCATGAAAAAGTGATTGACACCGGAACCGCGGCCTTTTATAAAGGGCGACGCGTCCTGATTTTGCTGCGCGCCAAAGAGTTTTTGAGCAGGCCAAGTCCTGCTTTTCAGCACCAACGACAACAAGGGGAACCCAGGTGAACAAGACTGAACTGATCGATCAAATTGCGGATGCAGCAGATATTTCCAAGGCTGCAGCCGGGCGTGCGCTGGATGGCGTGATCGCTGCAGTAAGAACGACCCTGAAAAAGGGTGGACAGGTGACACTGGTGGGATTTGGCACGTTTTATGTGGGCAAACGCGCAGCCCGTACGGGCCGGAATCCACGCACAGGGGCGGCCATCAAGATCAAGGCGGCCAAGGTGCCGAAGTTTCGTGCTGGCAAAGCACTGAAAGATGCGATAAACTAACTGGCTTTGGGTGCTTAGCTCAGTTGGTAGAGCGTCGCCCTTACAAGGCGAATGTCGGGGGTTCGAACCCCTCAGCACCCACCAGCTTGAAACCGGTCAGGTATTCTTGCAGTCAGCAGTGTTGGAGTGGTAGTTCAGTTGGTTAGAATACCGGCCTGTCACGCCGGGGGTCGCGGGTTCGAGTCCCGTCCACTCCGCCAATCCACAAAAGGCCCTTTCGATGTGGCCTTTTGTTTTTTCTAGCGCTTCGAAACGGTGTTTCCCTATGCTGGACAAATTCCGCGAGCTTTCCAAAACCTGGCTGGCCAAGCTTCTGCTGGCCCTGATCACGATTCCGTTTGCGCTGTTCGGGATACAGTATTACTTCCATCAGGGAGGGGGTGGGGCCGATGTGGTGGTCACGGTGGACGGTACGGGGATCACCCGGGCTGAGTTCAATGACAATCTGCGCGACCAGATCGATCGCATGCAGGCCGGCTTGCAGGGCGCGCGCATTGATCCGGCCTTGCTGGATAGCCCGCAAATGCGCTACCAGGCCCTGGATGGTCTCATCAATCGATATTTGCTGACGGCCTATGCCGACGCACATCACCTGAGCGTACCCGACAGCATGTTGGCGAAGGAAATCAGCCAGTTTTCAGCCTTCCAGGAAGACGGCAAGTTCTCTCAGAATCGTTACGAAGGGCTGTTGCGTGAACGGGGATTGACGCCCGCCATATTTGAAGAGCGTGTGCGGGACGACCTGAAAGTCCAGTTTGAACAGGAAGCCCTGACCAGCACCGGCTGGGTCCCCGGGGTCTCTCTGGATGCTTTTCTCAAGCTCGATGACCAGTCCCGTGACATGGCCTTGGTGGAAATCCCGGTGGAGCGATTCATGCCTCAGGTGCATGTGGAGCAGGCCCAGGTCCAGCAATACTATGAGGCACACCAGGAGCAATTCAGGGTGCCGGAGCGCATCCGGGTCCAGTACCTGGTGCTCTCTGCCAACCTCCTGGAACAGCAGGTCACTGTCACACCCGAGGAGGTGGCCAAAGCCTATGCAGACCCTGCCAATCAGGCGCGCTGGCAGGGACCTGAAACCCGGCGGGCCCGGCATATCCTGATCCCCTTGCCGGCCAAGGCTTCCGAGGCTCAGCGCAGCGAAGCCCAAGCCCAGGCCCAAAGCATCCTGAAGGAAGCGAACGCCCATCCCGAACGCTTTGAAGCCCTGGCACGGCAGTATTCCCGTGACCCCGGGTCCGCGGCACAGGGCGGCGACCTGGGATATTTCGGGCGCGGCACCATGACGCGGCCCTTCGAAAATGCCGTGTTTGCCATGAAGCCTGGGGAGATCAGCGGCCCTGTGGAATCCGAGTTCGGTTTTCACGTGATCCAGCTGGTGGACGTGAAAGCGGCGAAAGGCAAGTCACTGGCGGAAGCGGCCCCTGTCATCACCCAGGAATTGCGCAAGCAGCAGGCCGCCCGGCTTTTTGGCGAAGCTGCGGAAAACTTCAGCAATCTGGTGTATGAGCGGTCGGAGGATCTCAAGGCGGCCGCTGAAAAATTCAAACTCCCCATCCAGACGTCGGGGTGGATCACCCGCGGCGGACCCACGGAAGTTCCATTGCTGGCCAATCCCAAGTTGCAGGCGGCGCTGTTCGCTCCCGAATCGCTCAAGGAGGGCCGCAATACACCTGCCATCGAAGTGGCGGCCAACACATTGGTGGCGGGGCATGTGGTGGGCCATGAACCTTCCTTCGTTCGACCCCTGTCTGAAGTTGGTGCGGGGATCCTGCAGACATTGCAACATGACGCTGCTGTCAAACTTGCACAGCAGGCGGGCGAAGCGCGCCTGGCCGACTTGCAGTCCGGGAAAACTGTTGATCTTCCCTGGTCCAAGGATCGCCAGTTTACCCGGCAAACGGCGCTGTCCAGTGGATTGCCTCCGGCACTCGTGACGGCCGCCTTCAAGGCCAACCCTTCACACCTGCCGGCTTTTGCAGGGGCACCTTTGCCGACGGGAACGTATGCTTTGCTGCGTATCAGCCAGGTGACGCCCGGCAATCCTGCCGATGTCGTCAAGCGTAAGCAGGCCGAAACGGGGCTGGCGCGTGCCTATGGTGATGCCCTGTTGACAGGGTTCCTGGAAGGGTTGCGCAAGGACGCCACCATCCGGTTCGTCAACAAGTCAGTCCTGGAGCCCCCGAAAACGCCCTGATCGTTATCGCAAGGCGGCGGCTGTCCTATTCCGACATGCCGGGTACGGTGGAGGAAAAACCCGCATCCACGTGCAGGATTTCCCCGGTTACCCCGGCCGCCAGGTCGCTGCATAAAAATGCGGCCGCATTGCCCACTTCCTCGATCGTGACATTGCGTCGCAGGGGGGACGTGGCTTCCACGTAGCTGAGGATTTTTCCAAAATCGCCGATCCCGGCAGCCGCCAGTGTCTTGATCGGGCCCGCGGAAATGCCATTGACGCGGATCCCGTGGGGCCCCAGGCTGTGGGCCATGTAACGCACATTGGCCTCGAGGCTTGCCTTGGCGAGTCCCATCACATTGTAGTTGGTCACGGACTTTTCCGCGCCAAGGTAGGACAGGGTGACCAGCGCCCCGCGGCGACCAGCCATCATGGGAAAACCGGCCTTGGCCAACGCGGCAAAACTGTAGGAGCTGACATCATGGGCGACACGGAAGCTTTCACGGGTGACCACGTCCAGATAGCTCCCGGACAATGCCTCGCGCGGTGCGAAGGCAATGGAGTGGACGATGCCGTCCAGTCCTTCCCAGGCATTCCCAAGCGCAGAGAACAAGGCATCGATATTGGCATCGTCGGAAACATCGCAAGGGAAGACCAGATTGACGCCCAGTTCCTCTGCCAGCTTTTCCACCCGGCCCCGCACGGCTTCCCCCTGGTAGGTGAGGGCGATTTGTGCACCTTCACGCAGCATGGCACGGGCAATCCCCCATGCAATGGACCGGTTGCTGAGCAGCCCTGTGATTAAAATATGTTTTTCGGCAAGAAATCCCATGAGGTCTCCTTATAATTTGCCCGGTATGATAAACCATATGGGACGACTCCTCCTGATTCTGTTAATTGCCGCCGCCGGGACGGGTTGGGCGGCCAAAACGGAAAAAACCCTGCATCTGGAACTTTCCTCAGCAGAAACCGGGTTTGATCCGGTCATGACTTCCGACCTCAATACCGCATCGATCGAGCAGCAACTGTTCGAATCGCTGCTCACCTATGACTACCTTGCCCGCCCTGCACGATTGATTCCCCGCCTGGCCGAAGCGATGCCTGTCGTGCAGGACCAGGGGCGTACCTGGACCTTCAGGCTCAAGCATGGTGTGTACTTTGCGCCCGACCCCGTGTTCAAAGGGGTGAAACGGGAAGTGGTGGCGCAGGATGTGGTGTATACCCTGGAACGTTTCATGGACCCCAGGAACCGTTCTCCCTACAAGTTCCTGGTGGAGGGAAAGATTGTCGGGCTCGATGAGCTGGCCCTGGCCGCACGCCGTACAGGGCATTTTGACTACGATGCCAGAATCGCCGGGCTGGAGGTTGTGGACCGGTACACCCTCAGGGTGCGCCTGAAGACCACCGATTACAATTTTGCCCATGCCATGGCCCAGCCCATGTACGGCATTGTGGCGCGCGAAGTGATCGAGGCCTACGCGGGGGATACCGCCGCCCACCCTGTGGGTACCGGTCCCTATCGGCTGGCGCGTTGGATTCGCTCCTCGCGCATCGTGCTGGAACGCAACCCGAATTATCGCCTGGAACTCTGGGATTTTGATCCTGGCAGTGATCCCGATAGCCAGCGCATTGCCGCGGTCATGCGCGGCAAACCCATTCCCCAGATCGATCGCATCGATATACAGGTGATAGAAGAGCCGCAATCCGCCTGGCTGAGCTTCGGCAAGGGAGAACTCGACCTCCTGGGCCTGAGCGGGCAGTTTGCCCCCTTGGCCCTTCGGGGGGAGCATTTGAATCAGGACCTGGCCGCACGCGGTATCCGGCTGGATCGCATCAGCGATCCCTCCATCGCCTATTATTTCATCAACCAGCAGGACCCCGTGCTGGGGGGCCTTTCTCCGGAAAAAATCGCATTGCGCCGGGCGATCTTCATGGTGCAGAACGACGAGGAAATGATTCGTGTCATTCACAAGGGGCAGGCGGTGCGCAATGCCTATCCCATTCCGGCAGGCGTGGCCGGTGCCGATCCCGACTACCGCAGCCTGCTCGATTACAACCCGCTGGAGGCCAACCACCTGCTGGATCGCATGGGGTTTGCGCGGGATGCCGAGGGCTATCGGCGGATGCCGGACGGCAGTCCCCTGGTGATACGTTATACTTCCAGCCTCTCTTCTCAGGACCGAGAACTGGACGAGATGATGAAAAAATCCCTCGACCGCCTGTCGATCCGCTTTGTCAGCGAAAAACTCAAATTCCCCGAAATCATCCGTGCGGAACGCCAGTGCCGGGTGCAAATCCGGTTGTCTGGCTGGATTGCGGATTATCCTGATGGCGACAATTTCATGCAGTTGTGGTACGGCCCCCATACCCATGAGAACAATGCCTCCTGTTACCAGGACCCCAACTGGGATCATCTTTACGAGAAAACCCTGACGCTGCCGGATTCGCCCGAACGCAATGCGCTCTACCATCAGCTGGCCCGTCTGCTCGAACTCAATGGCGTGACCAAAGTCAGCACTTCCCATATCCGCAATGTGCTGTCCCAGCCCTGGGTTCTGGGTTACAAGGCCCATCCGATCCTGCCGTCAGTGTGGTCGTATCTGGATATCGACACGGCACGGGCACCGCGGGAATGAACCTGGGGGCATTTTTACTGCGCCGGTTGTGGCAGATGATTCCCACGCTGCTGGGCGTGGTGTTGCTGGTGTTCT
>JAKBAT010000087.1 GCA_021808815.1 Pseudomonadota bacterium | reverse complement strand
GGCCATCACGGGAAATCTCGCCCGCGCCACCCGCATTGCCGCCAAAGTTGGGCGGGGGTTTGCTTTCCTGCTGATTCTGACCGGAATCTGGCAGGCATTGTCCGGCAATCTGGGAGGTGGTCTCTGGGTGGCCTTCATCGGCTGGTTCCTCGACAATGCGGCCAAAGCCCAGTTGCAGCAAGGCGGGCTCAGTACACTGCTGTCGCGTCACCCGGTGGCGCAGATCATGACCCCCGCCGGCCCTGTGGTCAGCGCCGAATTGACGTTGCAGCAACTGGTGGATGAGTACATTCTGCCGCACCATGCACGGTGTTTCCTGGTGCAATCCGGCCAGCGCCTGTCGGGTCTCGTCACCATGAGCCGCATCACATCATTCCCCCGGAGCGAATGGCCCCAGCACACCGTGCGGGAGGCCATGCTCCCTTTCGATCAAGTGGTCACCATTGATCCGGGAGCATCCTTGTGGGATGCTTTGCAACGCATGGACCGGGATGGATTCAACCAACTCCCCGTGATACACAACGGAGCGCTGCTCGGCATGATCAAACGTGAGGATGTCATGACCTCCCTGCGCACGCTGGGGGGAATGGGATAGACAAGGAAAAACCCGCATGACGCAATACGATCGCCGCCTGTTCCTCAAAACGGGAGCTGCCGCCGTCACGGCGCCGGCCGGTTTCGCCCTGGCCCGGAATGCCGTGGCAGACCCCCTGCCCTCTTCTGAAGCACGGGACGTCACCCGTACGCTGGCCCACTATCTGGTGACCGCCCGTTTCGAGGATTTACCGGAGAAGGTTCGCCACGAAGGCGTCCGCACCTTGCTCAACTGGGTCGGTGTGGCGGTCGGAGGCTCGCAACATGACACCATCACCGACGCCGTTGCCGCCATTGCGCCCTTTTCCGGACCGCCGCAGGCCAGCCTGCTGGGACGCCGCGAGCGTTTCGACATCATGAATGCCGCTTTCGTCAATGGTGTTGCCAGCCATATTTTCGATTACGACGATACTCATCTCAAGACCATCATCCACCCGGCCGGGCCGGTGGTTCCTGCCATCCTGGCTCTGGCCGAATACCATCCGGTGTCGGGGCAGGACTTTCTCAACGCCCTGGTGCTGGGGGTGGAAACCGCCTGCCGCATCGGCAATGCCGTCTACCCCAATCATTACGATGCGGGCTGGCATATCACGGGCACTGCCGGCCCCTTCGGGGCTGCGGCTGCGGCAGGAAAATTGCTGGGGCTTTCAGAACAGCAAATGCGATGGGCGCTGGGACTCGCCGCCTCGCAACCCGTGGGATTGCGCGAATCCTTCGGCTCCATGACCAAAAGCTTCAACCCTGGCCGTGCTGCCAGCAATGGATTGTTTGCTGCACTGCTGGCGGCCCGCAATTTCACCAGCTCCGACAGCATGATCGAAGCGCGGCGGGGCTGGGCCAATACCATCAGCACCAAGCAGGATTACCGGGAGATCACGGAGGGGCTGGGGCAGCGCTACGAGGCCGCACTCAATACCTACAAGCCCTTCGCCTGCGGTATCGTGACGCATCCTGCCATCGATGCGGCCATTCAACTGCGCAACCAGTATGCGCTCACCCCAGACCAGATTGCCTCGGTCCAGCTGCGCGCCAACCCCCTGGTGCTGGAACTGACGGGGAAAAAATCGCCCCAAATCGGACTGGAAGGGAAATTCAGCATCTACCATGTCATTGCCATCGCCTTGGTGGAAGGGGCTGCCGGGCCAAAGCAGTTCAGTGACCGTGCCGTCCGGGATCCCCAGGTTGTGGCCTTGCGCAACCGCGTCTCCGTGCAAACGGATGCAAAGATCCTTCCGGAACAGGGGGATCTGACCATCACCCTGCGGGATGGTCGTATCTTGCATAAGTTCATTGCCCACGCCGTGGGCAGCGTGGAAGTTCCCATGAGCGACGCCCAACTGGAACGGAAAGTGGAGGACCTGTGCGAGGGCATTTTGCCCGATGCCCGAGTCCGCCACCTGGTGGAAACCTGCTGGCAGGTATCCCGCCTGGACAATGCCGCCCTCATTGCACAGGACGCCGTGCCTCCGCTGACCTGACGGTCAGCCGCAGCCTGGCCCGCGTCCACTCTGTGGCGACAAATCGCCAGGGTGGCATCAGCCCTCAACTGCTTTTTTCGATCACCCGGGTAGGAATGCCATCGATGCTGTAACAGTTTTTCTTTTCCCAGTAGGCCTGCAGACCGGTCTGGCCCTTCTGCTCCGCCCAGGCATCGAGAAAATTCCTTTCGCCACCATACGCGTACAGGGGCACCCCGGTACCGCAGGAGGTTTGAATCCGTTCGATGGCCAGATCAAACAGCTGCCTCGCCCCGGGCCTGGGGGGAAGATGAGGCATGAGGTCTGCCCACTCCGGATCCTTGTGGTGAATGACTTTTGCCGTACCGTACAACCGCAGGATCATGGGAGCGCCTTCCAGTGCACAGAACATCACGGTCATCCGTCCGTCGGCCTGCACATGCGCCGAGGTCTCATTGCCGCTGCCCGTGACATTGAGCCACACAGCACGCTTGGGCCCCAGAATGCGGAAAGTGTCCATGCCTTTTGGAGAAAGATTGATCCGGCTCTCCGTCGTGGCCGTGGCCACAAAAAACAGTTTCTGGTCGGCAATAAATGCCTGGTGTTGTGGCGTCAGGGTATCGTGGAACTGTCCCATGGCGTTCAGGCTTCTCGCACGTGCAACCGGGAGCAGGCTTCCAGCCCCAACCGGTTGATGCCGCTCACCAGGGCCCGCAGGGAAGCGGTCACGATGTTGGCATCGAGGCCCACGCCATAGGTCTCCCCACCGCTACCCGGGCAGGCGATCTCTAGAAAGGCACAGGCCTGGGCATTGCCCCCCTCCTGGCTCATCCCCACCGACCGTTCTTCATAGCTGCGCACTTTGAGGTCGATCCCCAAACCCTGGAAAGCGTGCACGGCAGCATCGATGGGACCGTTCCCTTCACCCGTCAGCAGATGGGGCATGCCCCCGGCTTCCACGCGCAATCGTATGCCCTGGGCCTTGCCGTGCTCAAACAAATGATGCTCCACATAGCGCAAAGGCGCTGCGGTGTCCAGGTACTCCCCCGCAAACAGGGTCCATAACTCCACGGCACTCATTTCTCCGCCGTGGGCATCGGTATGGCGTTGCACTGCCCCCGAAAATTCCACTTGCAGGCGTCGTGGCAACACGATGCCGTATTCGGTTTCCAGCAAATAGGCGACCCCTCCTTTGCCGGACTGGCTATTGACCCGGATCACGGAATCATAGCTGCGCCCCACATCCGCCGGATCGATCGGCAGATAGGGGACCCGCCAGGGCGTATCGCTGCCCTGCTGTGCAAATCCCTTCCGGATGGCATCCTGGTGCGAGCCGGAAAACGCCGTGAACACCAGATCCCCCACATAGGGGTGGCGGGGATGAATGGGTAACTGGGTACAGTATTCCGCCGTCCGTGCAATGCCGTTGATATCCGAAAAATCAAGGCCGGGATGGACGCCCTGGGTATAGAGATTGAGGGCCAGGGTCACCAGGTCCACATTCCCGGTACGCTCCCCATTGCCAAACAGGCAGCCCTCCACCCGGTCGGCGCCTGCCATGACCGCAAGTTCCGCCGCGGCAACCGCAGTGCCGCGGTCGTTATGGGGATGCACACTGAGAACCACGGCATCCCGCCTGGCGAGATGGCGGTGCATCCATTCCACCTGGTCGGCATAGACATTGGGGGTCGCGACTTCCACTGTCGCCGGCAAATTGAGAATCACCGGACGCGCAGGAGATGCCGCCCACGCTTCGGTCACGGCATTGCAGATTTCCAGGGAGAAATCGAGCTCTGTCGCAGAGAAGGTTTCCGGGCTGTATTCCAGCACCCATTCGGTGTCCGGCTGTTCGGCGGCCAGGGTTTTGATCAGGCGCACCGCAGAAACTGCCATATCGATGACCTCGGCACGGCTCAATCCGAAGACCAGTTCCCGGAAGGAAGGGGCCGTGGCATTGTAGACATGCACAATGGCGCGACGCGCGCCCCGGAGGGCCTCCATGGTACGCCGGATCAGGTGCTCGCGCGCCTGGGTCAGCACTTCGATGGTCACATCTTCCGGAACATGACCTCCTTCGATGAGCGTGCGCACAAAATCAAAATCCGTTTGCGAGGCGGACGGGAAGGCCACTTCGATTTCCTTGAAGCCTGCCGCACACAGCGTACGGAACAGGCGCATTTTCCGTTCCCCGTTCATGGGCTCAAACAAGGCCTGGTTACCATCGCGCAGGTCGGTGCTCATCCAGATGGGCGGACGCGTGATCACCTGGCTGGGCCACTGCCGGTCCGGAAGAGGGACGCAGGGATAAGCCTGATATTTGCCTGAAGGGTTCTTCAACATGGGGCGCTCCTGAAACGTATTGAATATGTGGAAAAATCCATGGTACGGGATTTCAAGTGGCAGGCGATTGCGTATTTCAACAAGAACACGGTTTATTTTAGAATATATTGCTATTTTTTAATGCAATTTATACAATATATTCCATTATTTAATTATTCATTGAAATATAATGGAAATTGACCGGATCGATCGCCACATTCTCGCCGTGCTGCAGCAACGGGGCCGCATCAGCAACCAGGAACTTGCCGACCTTGCCGGACTGTCGCCCTCCCCCTGCCTGCGCCGTGTCCGTACCCTGGAAGAAGCCGGCATCATCACCGGTTACCGGGCACACCTGAATCCCAAAACCCTGGGGCTCACCCTCATGGCGCTCATCCATATCTCCATGGACCAGCACACCCCCGAGCGTTTTCAGCACTTCGAAACCGCCATCGCCAACATCCCGGAAGTGCTGGAATGCCTGCTCATCACCGGGCAGGCTGCCGATTACCAGCTCAAGGTGGTCGTCCGGGACATGGAGGCTTACCAGGATCTGCTGCTCAACCGCATCACCCAGATCAAAGGGGTCACGGGCGTGCATTCCAGTTTCGTACTGCGCCAGGTGGTGGAACGGCCGCTGCCGGTGACCTGACGGATGGGCTGGGTATAATGGCCACACCCTACCCATGGACAAGACCCATGCCCAGGTTCTTTCCTGTATTCCTCCTCCTGATCTGGATGTTGCAGGCCACCGCCGTCGCTGCCGAGTTCTCACCCGTCGGACTATGGCGCACCTTTGATGATGAAGATGGCAAAGCGGCATCACTGGTGCGCATCGACAACGTGGAAGGCATTCTGGAAGGACGGGTGGTCCGCATCCTGCCACGCCCGGGGCACCCCATCGACGCCCGTTGCGAAGCCTGCGGGGGCGCCCGCAAGAACCAGCCAGTCACTGGCATGATCATCCTGTGGGGCATGAAACCGGAAGGTGAATACTATGGGGGAGGAGAAATCCTGGACCCCCACAATGGCCGCACCTACCGGTGCAAAATACGGGTCAAGGGCAACACCCTGGAAGTACGGGGTTACCTGGGCATTTCACTATTTGGCAGAACCCAGACCTGGGTACGGGAGCCCTGACGGTGGCATTACTCCGGCTTTGACTGCACGGTGGAGCTGCCGCCTTCGAGTACCCGGACCAGTTTTTCCGCTGCTTTTTTTACTGATTCGTCCAGCAGCGCCTTACGCTGACTTTCATCCATATGCCACAGATTCTGCCAATGCCACTCTGCCATCCCCATAACGCTGTCATGCCAGAGCAGATTACCGTCCTTGCCATCAATCAGATCTTCCTCAATCCGGACCGGACGGGACAAACGGTTCACCAACCAGAATCCGGAGTACCCTTTCGCCACATCTTCAATCACGTCCTCGGCCAGATAAATCCCTGCCAGCGCCCGAGTTGACGGATTGTTGTAAAGAATTGTCGTCACAACGGCGGCAGAACTTACCTCAAGCAATATATAGCCATCCTGCCAGTTTCTTGGCGTTTCACCGAAATCGGATACCGATACGCGGAAGTAGTGTCGCGCCGGGGAGATGGATTGCAATTCCTGGAGTGCCTGGCCTGAAACAGGTTTGCCGACAGTTTGCCCTGCCGCCTGGGGAATTACCTTGACACTCACACCAGTCAGCCCATGTTCCTTCAATGCGGCATGAATGGCCACATCCAGTTGTGCCTGGATGTCTTCCCTCATTTTTTCCAGGGCGGCATCATCCAGAGGTTTATCCTGCCCCAGGCTTTGCAGACGATTCAAAACCGACGGTGCGACCGTTGGAGGCAACTCCAGCAGAACGAGCTGGGACGTGTGATCAGCAGCATCGACGGCAAGAGGCAATGGCGCGGAAGCGCACCCGAACAAAAGTGGAGCACTGGCAGCACAAAGCAGCAGGAAAAAAGCGCGCAGCTGGAACCTGATTTTCTTCAGAACAATCCACATCGGCAGAAACCATACCCGTCAGAGATTTCACCCTGATGATATAACGCAATCCTTCAATACCCCCCATTGATACCCCTGGTACCCCAAGGGTTCCCCGGCTCTGGCCGGGTTACCTTTTACCCAACATCAGGGTCACCTTCTGCTTTCCCTTCCAGCGCTTGAATGTCTCTTCCATAACCACGCTCATGTCATTTACTCTCCGTAATTATGACCTGAGCAGAAATTTAGTGGGTCATTACAGTCAGTTGTTCACGCCGGATTGCGTGCGAGAAGCACCGCGGACAAAGTCCACGAGATGATGCTGTAGAGGATTGCTCCGCCGAAACCAGACCAGAATCCGCCCACATGAAAGCCCGCCACGAAAGTGCCGACACACCAGAACAGAAGGCCGTTTATGACAAAAATGAAAAGGCCCAAGGTGAGCAGCGTGGCAGGTAGTGTGAGCAGCACTAGGAGGGGGCGGATGAAAGTATTGATGAAACCCAGCACCAGTGCGGCAAAGAGCGCCACCCCAAAAGACTCGACGCGGATCGATGGCATGAGATATTGCAGCATGAACAGGGCGGCAGCATTGATGAACCAGATCAGTAGCAGTCGCATGGGGTGGCTCCAAGTATCGGGATTTCTGATTGCTCCAAGGAAAACCTACCCTCTGGCAGCGACCGATAGTATAGCTGCATCAAGATGGAACCTGTTCCTGATAGCTTTCCGGTCATTCACCTTTGCCAATATTCGCGATCGCTAGGTTTCTTCCTGGCCAGACTGCGCGCCCCAAGGAACTCCAGCTTACCATCAGGCGCTTAGGGCACGAAGCAGTCGTATGCACCATCAAGCCTGACCGTCCGCTTTAGCCGAGTAGCCGCCAGTTGTGTTGGTTCAGTTGAATGACCGGAGTTGTGCAGATTTCCCTGCCGGAAATGGAAAAGGCCACC
>JAKBAT010000086.1 GCA_021808815.1 Pseudomonadota bacterium | reverse complement strand
CAACTGGGCTTTGGCCGCATTGTCGAGGAACCAGCCGATGAAGGCCACCCAGAGACCACCTCCCAGATTGCCGGACAATGCCTGCCAGATTCCGGTCAGAATCAGCAGGAAAGCAAACCCCCGCCCGACTTTGGCGGCAATGCGGGTGGCGCGGGCGAGATTTCCCGTGATGGCCCACAACAGGGCCCGGAACAATCTGCCGCCATCCAGGGGGTAGCCTGGAATGAGATTGAACAGCCCCAGGCTGAGATTGATGTAAGTCATGTATTTGCACAGTCCCGCCAGTGCGCTGCTGTGGAAGAGGACTGTCTGGGCAGTGTGGAAAACGAACGCCAGCACAAAGCTCACCAGTGGGCCAGCCAGCGCCACCAGGAATTCCACCCGGGGTGTTGGTGACTCATCCGCAATTTCTGCAACGCCACCGAAGATGTGCAGCGTGATGCGGCGTACCCGGATTCTGTAATGCAGGGCCATGATGGAATGCCCCAGTTCGTGCAGCAGCACGCTGGCAAAAAACAGCATGGCCGTCAGGGCGCCCATCCCCCAGTCCAGGGAGCTGGGCCAGTCCGGGAATTCCGCCGGGTAATAGCTGTCTGCGAGCATCCAGGTCAGCAAGGTGAAGATCAGAAACCAGGAATAATCCAGGCCTACCGGAATGCCCCAGATTTTTCCCAGTGGGATATGTTGCCGTGCCATGCGCTCTCCAGTACGAAATTGCTTAAGAATTCCGGCATGCTGCCGATAATTTCCGGGACGTCCGTAGTATAGGGGCTGGCAGACAAAAAAGGACTTGTTCCATCATGGAAGAACCCGATAGCGAAAAATCCGGGGAGACCCCTGCCGCTGGCGGTGATGGCCCAACTCGTGGGAAAAAGGGCAAAGAGGGGGCCAGAGTAGCCAAGGCATCCCGCAATCTGATGCTGTATGTCAGCCTTGTCCTGGCGATGACCGGAATTGCCACGGCTGGACTGGCACTGGTGCAGATCCATGCGGCCGAGGAACAGGTAGCGCAGGCCAAGGCCAAAGTTGCCGAAATTGGCAATCGCCTTGCAGTGACCACGGAAGCGTTTGCCAAATACCAGGCAGTAGCCCGCCAGGACAAAGCGGCATTGGACGAGGCCCTGAAACTTTCTGAAGCGCATGAGCGCCTGATTGCCCACGAAGTGGCCCGGACACAGGCCCGGCTCAAGATTTCGCCGGATATTGAAAAAGTGCTGCAGTCAGATACGGTTCCTCCCGGCGCTTCCCCGGTCAAGGCGCCTGAGGCGGCCAAAGAAAACAGTCCCTCACCATCCGCCCAACACGTCGGGCCGAAGCGGGCACCGGGTTCCCCTGTCAATGATCAACAAAAAATTGAACGCCAGATCCACGGCATCCAGGAAGCGATTCAAAAGTTCAATGGCAACTGAGGTCATGTCCGGCGCGCATCATGGGCCGCCTGTGCCAGGCGGGTCAGGCGGTTAACCAGGATGCGCAGCCCGGGCGCCAGATGTTCCCGGGGCAACTGGTCCAACAGGTTACGGGTTTGCAATCCCAGGGCCGTATCGCCCGTCATCACCAGCCGACGCTGAAAAAACAAAGTGTCCGCATCTTCCAGCTGGCTTGCGAGCAGGAGCAGGTCCAGGGCGCGGCCACGAATGATGGCCTCCGGCGTGCGGCCTGCCGGCAGGGGCTGCAAGCGGGTCCCGTGCAGCGTGAACCCCCATTGCAGGCCCAGGTCTTCCACCTCCACGGACAGTGCCCTCCCTTCGAGAAATTGCCGGGCCTCTGCTGTCAGGGCAGGCAACACGAGGCGGTTGGCCAGTTCACACAGAATCCGGTTTTGCCAGGGTGGCGGGACTTGGGCCATGACGCATCGCCAATGGGCCGGGGAGGGGAACAATCGCAGCAAGGGCTTGGGGAAACGTTCCGGAACACACTGGAGGAAGGACATGGTCGCCTCACGCAGGGGATGGGGACAGGCGTTGGGCAGCATCGATCCAGTCCTGTCCGGGTTTGCCATGCCAGAAGCCATTGCTGTCTCCCTGGCGGGGTGCTGCCTTCCCCGCGGCAAGCGCTTCCGCGAAATGGCGGATGATGATGCCCAGGTTTTCCTGCTGCGGGCTGATGCGCAGGAAATCAACGTGCGCCTCCCGGAGGCTCTCCAGTTCGGGGCCAAGGTCGCAGTACGCAGCACTTTGCACCTGGATTCCATTGATGCACAGGAAAGGGGTCTGCTCCCGGGTTTCCACCACGAAACCATGGGGATACTCGCGACAACAGGTCCCGCACTCGTCCTTCCCGAGATTCCTGGCACGGGCGGTGAAACAGCGGGCTGAATAGGCCAGCGGCATGCGCCCCCAACCCAATACCTCCACCTCCGGAAATGGCCTGCCGCCGATGTCGGCCTGCTGGCGCATGGCATGCAAGGCGGCAGACCCCTGGTCGATGCCCAGGACGAAGCGGGTCATGCCAAGGGTTTGCAGGAAGGCCAGGGCTTCGTGGTTGTAAAGGTTGAGGGTGGGGCCCGCCACGAAAGGAAGCTGGCGTTCCACGCAGCGTTGCACCGCCGACCAGTCGTTGGCCTCCACCTGGAAATGGCCGTTGTCCACGAGCCGGGTCAGGGAAGACAGCTCTGATTCGGCTTCCAGCAGGGCCAGTGATGACAGGATGACTTCCCGGCCCTGTGCCGCGAACTGGCGGGCCAGGGACAGCCAATCCTGAAGGCGCATCTCACGGCGTTTGCTGCAGACGGTTTCCCCCAGATAAACAACGGAGACCGGCCAGTCCATGGCCTGCTGATAGAAATCCAGGACTTCCGCACGCTGCCAGAAATATTGCAGGGGACCCAGGGTCAATTTCATGGCGGTCAGTGCCAGTCGCGGTGATACGGCCCCAGAGTGGTCTGGAGGCCTTCCGAGACGTGGGAGAGCTGCTTTTGCCAGGCGGGTTGCACTGCAAATGGGGTGGGAGCCTTCAGCGCCTCGAGGGCTTCGCGCCAGACACGGGTGACCTGTGCCACATAGGCAGGGCCGCGCTGCCGGCCTTCCACCTTCAATGCCGCGACGCCCGCCTGGGCAAGACGCGGCAGTATTGAGAGCGTGTTGAGGCTCACGGGTTCCTCCAGCACATAGGCGAGGTTGTCGCCATTGCGGTAGCGTCCTTTGCACAGGGTGGGGTAGCTTGCGGCTTCGTCAGGCTCGAACTGGTCCACCAGAACATTGTTGAGGCGTACTTCGCGCCGATTGCCGGGTAATTCAGCCCAATGCACGTGGGCTGCCGGCGAGCAGACACCCTGGCTGTTGGGGGAATGCCCCGTCACAAAGCTGGAGAGCTGGCAACGGCCTTCCACCATGATGCACAGGCTGCCGAAGGCAAACACCTCGATGGCCACGGGCGCCTGCTCACAGAGACGCTCGACTTGTGCCAGGGAAAGCACCCGCGGCAGCACTGCGCGGGAAATGCCGAATTGTTCATGAAAGAATCGCAGGGCGGCTGGCGTCGTGGCGGAACCTTGCACGGAGAGGTGCCGGGGAATGCCGGGGTGGTGGCGTGCCGCGTGGGCAAGGAGGGAGATTTCCGCGATGATGAGCGCATCCACCCCCAACGCCACGGCCTGGTCAATGCTTTCCTTCCACAGGGACATGTGGGCTGAATCCGGGTAAGTATTGAGCGCGAGGTAGACTTTCTTGCCATGACGATGGGCGGTCCTGATGCCCTGCGCCATGTCTTCCTGGGTAAAGTTGAGCCCAGGAAAGGCACGGGCATTGGTGGCGTTGCGAAAACCCAGATAAACCGCATCGGCGCCATGCTGGAAAGCCGCTTCCAGTGCCGCCAGACTTCCCGCAGGGCAGACGAGCTCAGGGATCATGCTGCTTTCCCCGAGGTCAGTGTTTGCCAGACATCGTCCATGCGGCGCGCAAACAGCGGGTCGCTGACAATGGGGCGGCCCCAGAGACGATGGGTTTCCCCCGGCCATTTGTTCGTGGCATCCAGCCCCATTTTCCCGCCCAGACCGGCCTCGGGACTGGCAAAGTCGAGGTAATCGATGGGGGTGTTTTCAATCAACAGGCAGTCCCGTACCGGATCCATGCGTGTGGCGACAGCCCACATGACATCGCTCCAGTTCCGGATGTCGATGTCCTCATCGACCACGATGACAAACTTGGTATAGGTGAACTGGCGCAGCCAGGACCAGATGCCCATCATGATGCGCCGGGCATGCCCCGCATACTGCTTGCGCAGGCTGACCACGGCAATGCGATAGGAGCAGGCCTCTGGCGGCAAATAGAAATCCCGGACTTCCGGAAAGGTCCGGCAGAGCAGGGGAATGAACAAGTCGTTGAGCTCCCGTGCCAGAACCGAAGGTTCGTCCAGGGGCGGACGCCCCATATAGCTGCCATGGTAAATCGCCTGATCCCGCAGGCACATGCGCTCGACGGTCAGCACGGGAAATTGCGCCTGGCTGTTGTAGTACCCGGTATGGTCGCCAAAGGGCCCTTCGAGCGCGCAATCGCCAGGGTAGATATGCCCTTCCAGCACGATTTCCGCCGTTGCCGGCACGTCCAGGCCAGTATGGCGACTGCGGTGCACGCGGGTGGGTTCGCCGCGCAGCAGGCCGGCAAATTCGTATTCGGAGAGCGTGTCCGGAATCGGGGTCACGGCAGCCAGCAATGTGCAAGGGTCGGCACCGATGACCACGACCACCGGGAATGGCTCGGAGGGGCGTTGGGATTGCCAGTCGGCATAGTCCAGGGCGCCGCCGCGATGCGGCAGCCAGCGCATGATCACCCGCGTTGGGCTGAGCAGTTGCTGGCGGTAGATGGCCACGTTCTGGCGGGGATGGCGCAACCCGCGGGTGACCACCAACCCGAAAGTGATGAGGCGTCCGGCGTCTTCGGCCCAGCATTGCTGGATGGGCAGTTGGGTGAGATCCACGGCGGCACCTTCCAGCACATGCTCGGCGTAGGGCGGATGGGAGGCTTCCCGTGGACGGGCGTAGGCAATCTGGGCAAACTCGGGCCAGGCCCGTAACCAGCCCTCCAGTCCGTGGGGAAGCCGGGGCGTTTGCAGGGCTGCCAGCAATTCTCCCAACTCGCGGAAAGAACGGATGGCCCTGTGGTGCAACGCGGCATGGATGCGCTCGGGAGTGCCGAACAAGTTGCCCAGAAGCGGCAGACGTGCCCCCTGGGGGGCCTCAAACAGCAAAGCTGGCCCCTTGTCCCGAAGGCTGCGTTGGCATAAGGCAGTGGATTCCAGTACCGGATTGACGGGCTGCGTGACGCGAAGCAGCTCACCATGTCGTTCCAGATCACGCAAAAAACTGCGCAGATCATCGTATGCCATGCGAAGCGGGTTCCTGATGCAAGCTCAAAGCCGCCAGTATAGAACCCACGGAAAGCAGGGCCTTGCGTTAGATCAAATCCTGGAAGAATTGCGCTGTCCCAGGAGCCGTTGCCAGAAGCCGGTCATTTCACCCACGATGCCCCGCCGAAACAGCAGGACGCACAATACGAATACCCCGCCCAGGATGACCGTCACCAGGGACCCGACCTTGTCCGCGAGCTGGTCTTCGAGCGATACGATGAGCGCAGCGCCCACCATGGGGCCTGGTACCGTTCCCATGCCCCCCAGGATCGTCATGAGCACGACATCCCCGGACATATGCCAGTGTGCGTCGGTGAGCGTGGCGAACTTGAACACCAGCACCTTCAAGGCTCCGGCCAGCCCCGACAACGTTGCCGAGAGCACAAAGGCAAGAAGCTTGTAGCGGGCCACGTCATAGCCCAGGGAAATGGCGCGCGGTTCGTTTTCCCGGATGGCGGTGAGCACCCGTCCGAAGGGGGAATGAATGGTCCGGTGGAGGAGGGCAAATACCAGCACGGAAGCCCCCAGGATCACGTAATACAGGGTCAGGTCATTGGAGAGGTCGAGCCCGGCCAGAGTACCGCGCGGAATGCCTTGCAAGCCATCCTCGCCGCCGGTTTGCGGCAGCTCGAGGCAGATGAAATACAGCATTTGGGCCAGGGCCAGGGTAATCATGGCAAAGTAGATGCCCTGGCGCCGGATGGCGAGCTTGCCCACGCACCACCCCAGCACGGTAGCGGACAGGGTGCCTGCCAGCACGCCAGACAGGGGGCCCCAGCCGGCATCGCGCATCAGATAACCGGTAACATAGGCGGCGCCGCCAAAAAAAGCCGCGTGTCCAAAGGACAGCAGCCCGACGTAGCCCAACAGGAGGTTGAAGGCGCTGGCGAATATGGCAAAGCACAGCACTTTCATGAGCAGAACCGGGTACAGCATCGTGGGGGCAAGCACGCCGGCGAGCAGTGCCATGCCGAGGAGGGCAGGTCGCAGGGTCATGATTCCTTCCCGAACAGGCCCGCCGGACGCAGGATCAACACAATGGCCATGATCACGAATACCACTGTGGCGGAGGCTTCCGGGTAGTACACCTTGGTCAGCCCTTCCACCACGCCCAGCGCGAGGCCGCTGAGGATGGCGCCCAGAATCGACCCCATTCCCCCGATCACCACGACGGCGAATACCACGATGATCAGATTGGAGCCCATGAGCGGGCTGACCTGGAAAATGGGGGCTGCCATGACGCCGGCCAGCGCGGCAAGACCCACTCCGAAGCCATAAGTCAGCATGACCAGCAGTGGCACGTTGATCCCAAACGCTTGCGTCAGCTGGGGGTTTTCAGTGGCGGCCCTGAGGTAGGATCCCAGGCGGGTTTTTTCAATCACGAGCCAGGTGGCGAGGCAGACCAGCGTGGAAACACCCACGACCCACAGCCGGTATTTCGGAACCCCCATGAAGCCCAGGTCAATGGCGCCTCCCAGTGCATCGGGCACGTCGTAGGTTTCACCGCTGACACCAAACTGGTTCAGGAACAGGCCTTCCAGGATGAGGGCAAGGCCGAAGGTGAGGAGCAGGCCATAAAGAGGATCGAGGCGATGCAGCCGTTTGAGCAACAGCCGTTCCATCAGGATGCCTACCGTGCCCACGAGCACGGGCGCCAGGATCATGGCCGAAAAATAGCTCACATCAAAATAGGCGAGCAGCATCCAGGCTGCAAAAGCCCCCATCATGTAAAACGCACCATGGGCAAAATTGATGATGTTGAGCATTCCGAAGATGATGGCGAGCCCCAGACTCAACAGGGCGTAGAAGGAACCATTGACCAGCCCCAGCAGCAGCTGGCCCAGGAGGGCCAGCAGCGGGACGCCGAACACTTCGGTCATTTCTTGATCAGGGGGCAACGCGACAGGCTGAGCGGCTGGAAGGCTTCAGCTGCCGGGATGGTGGTGCGTACCATGTAATAGTCCCAGGGATAGTGGGATTCCGAAGGCTTTTTCACCTGCATGAGATACATGTCGTG
>JAKBAT010000085.1 GCA_021808815.1 Pseudomonadota bacterium | reverse complement strand
GGGACCCAGGATCGGCAGCACGAGGTACGCGCTGTTGTCCCAGCCCCACACGGCCATGGTCTGGCCAAAGTCCTCCTGATGGTGAGGCAGGCCGGCCGGTGTTGCCACATCAAACAATCCCAGCAAGCCCACGGTCGAGTTCAATAGGAAGCGTCCCCCATCCTGGGTTCCCTGCACAAATTTACCCTGCAGCAAATCGTTCATGAAGACCGCCAGGTCCGAGATGTTGCTGAAAAAATTGGAAACCCCTGTACGTACGAAATCGGGTGTGATGGCCACATACCCTTTTGCCATGGGTTTGAGGATGGCGCGATCGAGCGTGTCATTGAAGCTGTACATGCTGCGGTTGAAAGGTTCCAGCGGATCGGGATTCACGGCTTCGCCCACTGGGGTGGAGGCGCACCCCGTCAGGGATAACAGGGCGCCAGCCAGGGCACAGGAAAGAAAACGGGATACAGTGTTCATGGGCGGGGATTATAGCCGAGGGCTTCGGAAAACGTCTTGAATTCGCAACTTTTACCCTTATTTTACAAATATCTCAAAATTTTGATGGAAATCTGACCATGCGGTTTGACAAACTGACCACGAAATTTCAGGAGGCATTCGCGGATGCCCAAAGCTTGGCTGTGGGCCGAGACAACAGTTACATCGAGCCGCACCATCTGTTGCTGGCATTGCTCAACCAGTCGGATGGGTCGACTGCCGCCTTGCTCACCCGTGCGGACATACAGGCCCCTGTCTTGAAACAGGCGCTGCAGGCGTCTTTGGAGCGCTTGCCCAAGGTGGAAGGCACCCATGGTGAAATCACGGTATCGCGGGATCTCAACAACCTGCTCAACCTGACAGACCGGGAAGCGCAGAAGCGTAATGACCAGTTCATCGCCTCGGAGCTGTTTTTGCTCGCCTTGTGCGAGGACAAGGGTGAAGTGGGGCGACTGTTCAAGCAGCATGGGGCCCAACGGGCACGCCTGGAGGCGGCCATTACGGCCATGCGGGGTGGCGCCAGCGTCGAAAGCCAGGCAGGGGAGGCCCATCGTGAGGCACTGCAGAAATATACCCTGGACCTCACGGAGCGGGCACGACTGGGCAAACTTGATCCGGTCATCGGTCGTGACGATGAAATCCGGCGTGTCATCCAGATCCTGCAACGACGCAGTAAAAACAACCCGGTTCTGATCGGGGAACCGGGCGTTGGGAAAACGGCCATCGTGGAAGGGCTGGCCCAGCGCATCGTCAACGATGAGGTCCCGGAGTCCCTGCGCAACAAGCGCGTGCTTTCCCTGGACATGGCGGCACTTCTGGCGGGGGCCAAATACCGCGGCGAATTCGAGGAAAGGCTCAAGGCCGTATTGAAAGAGCTGGCGCAGGACGAGGGCCAGACCATCGTTTTCATCGACGAGTTGCATACCATGGTGGGTGCCGGCAAGGCGGAAGGGGCCATCGATGCCGGCAATATGCTCAAGCCTGCCCTGGCCCGGGGTGAATTGCATTGCGTGGGTGCCACCACGCTGGATGAATATCGCAAGTACATTGAAAAGGACGCAGCGCTGGAGCGCCGTTTCCAGAAGGTGCAGGTGGGTGAGCCGACTGTCGAGGACACCATCGCCATCCTCAGGGGGTTGCAGGAAAGGTATGAGCTGCACCACGGTGTGGAAATCACTGATCCCGCGATTGTGGCGGCAGCCGAATTGTCACACCGCTATATCACGGATCGTTTTCTGCCCGACAAGGCCATCGATCTCATGGACGAAGCTGCGGCGCGCATCAAAATGGAAATCGATTCCAAGCCGGAGTCCATGGACAAACTGTTTCGGCGGCTCATTCAACTGAAAATCGAACGTGAAGCGGTGCGCAAGGAAGTGGATGAGGCCTCTCAAAAGCGTTTGGCTTTGCTGGAAGAGGAAATCCACAAGCTCGAGCATGAATATGCCGACCTGGAAGAAATCTGGAAAGCCGAAAAGGCCCAGGTTCAGGGCACCCAGCACGTGAAGGAAGAGCTGGACCGCGTGAAAGCCGAAATGGAGAGCGCCCAACGCAAAGGCGACCTCCAGAAGGCTTCCGAGCTGAAATATGGCCGCATTCCCCAGCTCGAGGCTCAGTTGCGCCAGCAGGATACCTCTGCCGCGGCACCCCGGCCGGCCAACCGGCTGCTGAGAACCCAGGTGGGCGCTGAGGAAATTGCGGAGGTGGTGGCACGGGCCACGGGAATCCCGGTGTCGAAAATGATGCAGGGGGAGCGCGAAAAACTGCTTCACATGGAAGAGGCGCTCCACCAGAGGGTCGTGGGCCAGGAGGAGGCTGTGCGACTGGTTTCTGACGCCATCCGCCGTTCCAGGGCAGGATTGAGCAGCCCGGACAAGCCCTATGGCTCCTTTCTTTTTCTGGGGCCCACGGGAGTCGGAAAAACCGAATTGTGCAAGGCGCTGGCAGGATTCCTGTTTGATTCGGAAGAACATCTGATCCGGGTCGACATGTCGGAATTCATGGAAAAGCATTCGGTTGCCCGATTGATCGGCGCGCCCCCGGGTTATGTGGGATATGAGGAAGGGGGCTATCTGACCGAGGCCGTGCGTCGCAAACCCTATGCGGTGATTCTTCTGGACGAGGTGGAGAAAGCCCATCCTGACGTGTTCAACGTCCTGTTGCAGGTGCTGGATGATGGTCGCATGACCGACGGGCAGGGGCGTACCGTGGACTTCAAGAATACGGTGATTGTCATGACGTCAAATCTGGGCTCGCAGATGATCCAGCACATGTCCGGGGATGACTATGCCGTTATCAAGCTGGCCGTGATGGCGGAAGTGAAAACCCATTTCCGCCCGGAATTCGTGAACCGTATCGATGAAATCGTGGTGTTCCATGCATTGGGAGCGTCTCAGGTGCGCGCGATCGCCCGAATTCAACTGCAATATCTGCAAGCCCGGCTGGGGAAAATGGATCTGGGACTGGAAGTGTCGGAGGCGACACTGGATAAATTGGTGGAAACGGGGTTTGACCCGGTTTATGGCGCCCGTCCCCTCAAGCGGGCCATTCAGGCGGAAATCGAGAATCCACTGGCTTTGCAGATACTGAAGGGGGAGTTCAAGCCCAAAGATACGATCCATGTGGATGTGAGAAGCGGAAAAATCACATTTTCTGCCTGAAAATCCTGAGGCAGTGGTTGACAGGGCCGGCGCGCTCATTGGAGAATTCAGGGGTTACAGTGACCTTAAAGGTGATTCACCTTGGATTGTTCCAGTTTAGGATTTGCGAGCTCCGGTCTCCCCGAAACGTTCCTGTCATGACGTCGTAATCATGCCGTGACTCAATTCCGGGGCCCTGGAATTGAGGTTTTATGGCACACATCACCGAATTGTTGACCCGGCTGACCCGTAGCGGGCAGCCGTCTGAAACGGGCGGAACCAAGGTATCCAGCCTGCTGCTGGAACTTGCGGCTTCCGAATCCGACATCGCCCTGCGTCGCCTGGACAGTTCCGTCGAGGGATTGCTGGACCGCGAAGCTGAAGACCGTTTGCTGGCTTACGGTGCCAACACCATCGTGCAGGAACAGCACAAAAGTCCCCTGCGCCAGATCCTGTCGCATTTCAAAAACCCCCTCAACATCCTGTTGTTGACCCTGTCGGTTCTGTCTTTCTATCTCGGAGACCGGGAAGCTGCCATCATCATTGCCCTCATGGTGGCACTCAGCATCACGTTGATATTCGTCCAGGAATACCGGTCCGGCAATGCTGCCGAGCGCTTGCGGGCCATGGTCAGTACGACGGCGACGGTGCTGCGCAAGGATCGCCGCAGCGGTGTCCCCGATGAGGTCAACCGTTATTTCAATATCCATTTGACCCCTCATGGTCCCCAGCGCAAGGAAGTTCCCATTGACACCCTTGTTCCGGGCGACGTCATCCTGCTATCCGCAGGGGACATGATTCCTGCAGACGTCCGGCTGATCTCCGCCAAAGACATGTTCGTGAACCAGTCTTCCCTGACCGGGGAAGCCTTGCCGGTGGAAAAGTTCTCCAACCCGGAAATCCACGGACAAAAAGACCCCCTGCAACTGGGCAACGTCTGTTTCATGGGAACCAATGTGGTGAGTGGAACAGCTACCGCCATGGTGGTCTTGACGGGTTCCCAAACCTATTTCGGGACTTTGGCGCAAATGATCAGTGGCGAACGTATGCCGACCAGCTTTGACCGGGGCATCCAGCAATTCACCTGGCTCATGATCCGTTTCATTCTGGTGATGACGCCTTTGGTATTCCTGATCAACGGAATAACCAAGGGCGACTGGATGGAGGCCTTGCTGTTCTCCATGGCGGTTGCCGTGGGACTGACGCCCGAAATGCTCCCGATGATCGTGACCGTCAATCTCGGGAAAGGCGCGTTGGCCATGTCCCGCAAAAAAGTCATCGTCAAGCGTCTCAACTCGATCCAGAACTTCGGGGCCATGGACGTTTTGTGCACCGACAAGACCGGTACGCTGACCCAGGACAAGATCATTCTGGAAAAGCATGTGGATATCTATGGGCACGAAAACGAGGATGTACTCGATTATGCCTATCTCAACAGTTTCCATCAGTCCGGACTGAAAAACCTGCTGGACGTGGCTGTGCTGGAATATGCGGGGCTCAATGACCGGCTCCGGGTGGGGGCCAATTATCGCAAGGTGGATGAAATCCCCTTCGATTTCCAGCGTCGACGCATGTCCGTGGCGGTGGAAGGGAAAGGGCGCCACCTGCTGATCTGCAAAGGCGCCGTGGAGGAAGTGTTTTCCTGCTGCACGCATGCGGAAGTGGACGGACAGGCGATTCGCCTCGACTCCTCACATCTGGAAAAACTCGTACAGGTGACCCGCGAGCTCAACGAGGATGGCTTCCGTGTGATTGCCATTGCCTACAAGGAAACGCCATCCACCAAGACAGTCTACTCGGTGAAGGATGAGTCCGAACTGGTCCTGGTGGGATACATTGCTTTCCTCGACCCCCCCAAGGACAGCGCCCGCGAAGCCATTGCCGCATTGCACCGCCATGGTGTCCAGGTCAAGATCCTGACCGGGGATAACGATGTGGTGACGCGCAAGGTCTGCCATGACGTGGGCCTCAAGGTGGATCGCGTGCTGCTGGGCTCGGATCTGGAAACCCTGTCCGACGAGGAACTGGCAGAGGCTGCAGAACATGTCATGGTATTTGCCAAGTTGTCTCCGGCCCAGAAGGCCCGCGTCATCAAGGCATTGCACCTGCGTGGACGGGTCGTGGGTTTCATGGGCGATGGCATCAACGATGGACCGGCGCTCAAGGCAGCAGATGTGGGCATTTCGGTGGATACGGCAGTGGACATCGCCAAGGAATCCGCGGACATCATTCTTCTGGAAAAAAGCCTGATGGTGTTGGAAGAAGGTGTGATCGAAGGCAGGAAGGTGTTTGGCAACATCGTGAAATACATCAAGATGGGGGCCAGCTCGAATTTCGGCAACATGTTCAGCGTGCTGGGAGCAAGCGCCTGGTTGCCCTTTCTCCCCATGCAGGCCATCCAGGTGCTGACCAATAACCTGTTGTATGATTTTTCCCAGACCGCCATTCCCACGGATCATGTGGATGAAGAATACATCGCCAAACCGCGGCGCTGGGACATTGGCAACATCACGCGCTTCATGTTGATGCTGGGGCCGATCAGTTCGATTTTCGACTATGCCACATTTGTTCTGATGTATTACCTGTTCAAGGCCAATTCGACAGCTGACGCGTCCCTGTTCCAGACAGGCTGGTTCGTGGAATCCCTGCTGTCACAGACTCTCATCATTCACATCATTCGCACGGGACGCATTCCCTTCTTGCAAAGCAGGGCGAGTCTGGCGTTGACACTCGCCAGCACGATCATCTGTACGGTGGGGTTGTGGCTGCCCTATTCCCCGTTTGCACATGCTTTGGGTTTCACCCCCTTGCCAGCTGCCTTCTGGCCTTACCTGCTGTCCATTTTGCTGGGGTATTTGACGTTGGCCCATTTGATGAAGAGCTGGTTCATTCGCCGCTATGGCTTGAATTGACCGATGCACGATCTGGAGCGTGTATTCGGCGAGGCAGGCCTGCTTGCAAATTCTCTGCCTGGGTTCCGGGTCCGCCCTTCACAGGAGGAACTTGCCCAGTCCATCCAGAGGGCCATTTCCACCGGGTCTTCCCTGATCGCGGAAGCCGGGACCGGGACGGGGAAAACTTTTGCCTATCTGGTGCCTGCCCTCCTGAGCCAAGGGAAAGTTCTGGTTTCCACCGGGACCAGGACGCTCCAGGACCAATTGTTTTATCGCGACATTCCACTGTTGCGAAAATTGTTGCAGGTTCCCGTGACGGTCGCCTTGCTGAAAGGGCGCAGCAACTATGTCTGCCTTCACCGCCTGGAAGAAGCCAGGCTATCCGGGCGTTTCCATGATCGAGCCGAAGCGGAGCAATTGCAGCAAGTCGCGGCTTTCGTGCAATCCAGCCCGCGCGGCGATGTGGCCGAGCTGACCTCGGTTCCCGAAAATTCCGGCATTTGGGGTCAAGTCACCTCCACCCGTGAAAATTGCCTGGGGCAGGCCTGCCCGCAGCATGCCAAATGCTTCCTCATGTTGGCACGCAAGGAAGCCTTGCAGGCCGACCTGGTGGTCATCAACCATCATCTTTTCTTTGCCGACGTGGTGTTGCGTGATGAAGGCGCCGGTGAGATTTTGCCTCAATGCAATACCGTGATTCTGGATGAGGCACATCAGCTTCCCGAAACCGCAACGAATTTTTTCGGCCAGTCCCTCTCCACGCATCACCTGATCGAATTGGGCCGGGACGCCGAAACCGCTGCGCTGGAGGCTGCTGTCGAATTTGCAGACATTTCGGAAGCAGCGATTGCCCTGGAGAAATCTGCACGCGACCTTCGGCTGTCCCTGCCGCTGAAGGAAGGGCGCCTGTCCAGAAAGCAATTATCCTCCTACAAGGACTTTGAATCGACCCTGCAGGGCGTGGTGCATTGTCTGGAAAACCTGCAGCGCCTTCTGGATGCCCAGCAGGAAAGGGCAGAAGGCTTGCAGCTTGCCTTTTCCCGTGCAGGCGCACTGAGATCGAGGCTGGAATTCTGGATCAGCCCCGAAGCGTCCAGACATGAACATGTGTTGTGGGTGGAATGCTTCGCCCAATCCCTGCATCTCAACGCATCTCCCCTGGCGCTGGCACCGTTGCTGAAAACACAGTGGGATGCCTCCCCAAAATCCTGGATATACATTTCAGCCACGCTGTCGGTCAAAGGGGATTTTAGCCACTATCGCCAGGAAATGGGGCTGGAGGAAGTCCCTGCACTGACTTGGGACAGCCCCTTCGATTATGAACAACAGTCTTTGCTGTATGTGCCCCGCGGCCTGCCTGTGCCGTCCCATTCCGAC
>JAKBAT010000084.1 GCA_021808815.1 Pseudomonadota bacterium | reverse complement strand
GGTTTGGGACGCCTGCTGCGCGACCTGCTTTGCAAATGCCATGAAGTCATCATTCTTGGCAACAAAATCAGTCTCGCAGTTGACCTCTACCAGAGCACCGGTTTTCCCACCGGCTGCAACGAATGCAGCCACGACACCCTCGGCTGCGATCCGCCCCGCTGCCTTGCTGGCCTTGGCGCCACTTCGGATACGCAATAAATCTTCCGCCGCCTTCATGTCACCCTGGGCTTCCGTCAGCGCCTTTTTGCACTCCATCATGCCCAATCCGGTCAACTCGCGCAGCTCCTTGACCATCGTCGCGGTAATTTCCGCCATGTCTCAATACTCCAATGTACTGCAGCCAAAGCCGCGTGTTCAAAACTACTCTGCCGATTTTTCCTCATCGACTTCGACGAATTCTTCCGTCACGGCAACTTCGTTCAGGGATTGCGTACGCCCTTCGAGGATCGCGTCGGCAACACCACGTGCAAACAGTCTTATGGCACGCGTGGAGTCATCGTTGCCTGGAATCACGTAATCAATGCCTTCTATGGAATTGTTGGTATCCACCACACCAATGATCGGGATGCCCAGTTTCCGGGCTTCCACAATGGCATTCTTCTGGTAGCCCACATCGATCACGAACATGGCATCCGGCACCCCACCCATTTCCTTGATGCCGCCCAGGCTGCGCTCCAGTTTTTCAAGTTCGCGCTGATAATTGAGCGCTTCTTTTTTTGGCAATTTATCCATGGATCCGTCGGTCATCATGAGCGACAAATCATGCAGCCGCTTGATGGACTGCTTGACCGTCTTGAAATTGGTCAGCATTCCGCCCAGCCAGCGATGGTCAACATACGGAGAACCGGCGCGCAGAGCTTCTTCGCGCACAATTTCACGTGCCTGGCGTTTTGTCCCGACGAACAGGATTGTTCCCTTGTTGGAAGCCAGTTGGCGCACGAATTTCATGGCCTCCTGGTACATGGGCAGGGTTTTTTCCAGGTTAATGATGTGAATTTTGTTACGATGGCCGAAAATGAACGGGGCCATTTTGGGATTCCAGTAACGGGTCTGATGACCGAAATGAACTCCCGCTTCAAGCATTTGCCGCATGGTAACGGACATGGTGTACTCCTTGTGTACTAGGGTTGAGCCTCCACCGGCCGAATACACCCGCTGTTCAGCGAGCACCCTGTCAAGACCGGTGTGTGAATTGGCGGTGCAGCCACCGCCCCAAACTCGAGCCGTCAATGCGGCCCGATAAAAGCTGGCCATTCTAGCATTTTAGACCTGCACCGTACAAGCCACCATGCCTGGAATGTTATAATCGGCCGCCATCTTCTCAGAACTTGGATTCATGCCCACTTCCATCAAAACGCCCGAAGAAATCCAAAGCATGCGCACCGCCTGCTACCTGGCCGCCAAAGTTCTGGATTTCATCGAACCTCACGTCAAGGTTGGTATCACCACTGGGGAACTGGATCGCCTGTGTCACGATTACATGGTCAATGTCCAGCATACGATTCCCGCCCCCCTTCACTACTGCCCTCCGGGACATACGCCCTATCCCAGTTCCATATGCACCTCTGTCAACCACCAGGTTTGCCACGGCATACCGGGTTCCCGGGCGCTCAAGAACGGCGATATCGTCAATATTGACATCACGGTCATCAAGGATGGTTTCCATGGTGATACCAGCCGCATGTTTCAGGTTGGTGAAGTCGGGAAACAGGCGCAACGTCTGTGCGCGGTAACCTATGAGGCCATGTGGCTCGGCATTCGGGAGGTGCGCCCTGGCAACCGTCTGGGGGACATTGGGCACGCCATCCAGGCTTTTGCTGAAAATGCAGGGTATAGCATCGTCAGGGAGTTTTGTGGCCATGGTATTGGCCGGAATTTCCATGAAGATCCCCAGGTGCTTCATTATGGGCGCAAGGGAACGGGTACTTTGTTGCAAACAGGCATGATTTTCACGATCGAACCCATGATCAATGCTGGCCGGCGGGACATTCGCCAACTGGCGGATGGCTGGACCATCGTCACGGCCGACCATAGCCTGTCTGCCCAATGGGAGCATACGATACTGGTGACCGACGACGGCTACGAGGTTTTGACGCTTTCCGAAGGAGCCCCCCCTCCTCCATGAGCTCCATGGACATCAAGTACCTGCGACAGCAACTTGGGGACACCAGGGAAATGTTGAAGCAGGCTTATCTGCGATCACCGCAACCCTCGAAGCTTTTGGCAAGCTGGCGTCGCACTGTGGACAACGTGCTCGCCCAGTTGTGGGAACAATCAGCATTTCCGCCTCGTGCCGCACTTGCTGCAGTGGGAGGATATGGCCGCGGTGAACTGTATCCCTATTCCGACATCGATCTCCTGCTGCTGCTTCCGGAGACGCTCGATCTCGACACCACGCATCGTATCGAGCGGCTGATCGGTCTGCTTTGGGACATTGGCCTGGAGGTCGGACACAGCGTCCGCACCCAGGTCGACTGCCTCACTGAAGCCATGCAGGACCTCACCATCGCCACCACGCTTTCGGACGTACGTTATCTGGCCGGAAACCCCGGAGCCATTGCACGCCTCCGTATAGCGCTGCGACAAGCTCTCGAGCTCCCCTCATTTGTCGCCGGGAAAATCGATGAGCAGCGGGCACGCCACCTCAAACACAACGATACTGCGTTCAATCTCGAACCTAACCTCAAGGAAAGCCCTGGGGGATTGAGGGATCTGCATTCCGTGTTATGGATTGCCTGGGGGACCGGATTGGATTCCAATTGGTCCACGCTGGCACATGAAGGCCTGATAACCGAACGCGAAGTGCAACAAGCCCGCCACCAATTGCGGTTCCTCCAGGATCTGCGGATTCGCCTGCATTATCTTGCAGGACGCCGCGAAGACCGGTTGCTGTTTGATTACCAGGAACCCCTGGCTGAGCAACTAGGGTACAAGGGCCATGGCCACCACCGTGCCAGTGAAGCCATGATGCAGGTTTATTACAAGACTGCGAAATCAGTGTTACTGCTCAATACTATCCTGATCGAGCAACTGCGAGTCCTCGTGCACCCGGAGACCCCCGTAGAGACGGAAGCGCTGACAGGCCCTTTCATTCGTTACGGCGATTTGCTGGGAACTGTTCCGGAAGACCTGTTCGAGCAGAACCCGGATCAAATCCTGGAAGGCTTCCTCATGTTGCAGCACTATCCACAATTGCGCGGGTTCACCCCTTCGGCATTGCGCGCAGTGTGGCGCGGGAAAAACCGCATCAATGCCGCTTTCCGGGCCAATCCTGACAACCAGCAGCGGTTTATGGAAATCCTGCGCCAACCTTTGCGCACGGCAGACGTACTGCGGCGCATGAACTATTACGACGTCCTCGGACGATACATTCCCGTATTCGGCCGCATCGTCGGACAAATGCAGCATGACCTGTTTCACGTATACACGGTGGACGAACATATCCTGCGCGTCTTACGGAATATTCGGCGTTTTGCCATCCCGCAGTATGACCACGAGTTCCCCTTCTGTTCCTTGCTGATGCGCCAGTTCGATCGCGTTGACCTGCTATATCTCGCTGCACTGTTCCATGACATTGCCAAGGGAAGAGGCGGCGACCACTCGATACTTGGTTCCTCCGATGCGCGTCATTTTTGCCGCCGCCATGGCCTATCCCGTACCGACAGTGACTTTGTGGCCTGGCTTGTGGAAAGCCACCTGCAAATGTCCGCAGTGGCCCAAAAACAGGACCTCTCCGACCCAGTGGTCATTGGCCGTTTTGCCGAACATGTGAAGGATCCCCGCCACCTGACGGCGCTTTACCTGTTAACTGTGGCAGATGTACGCGGCACCAGTCCAAAAGTCTGGAATGCCTGGAAAGGAAAGCTCCTGGAAGACCTGTATCGTGCAACACAGCGCCACCTTGCGGGCTCTGGAGCCGGCCTTGACGAAGTCATCGCCGAAAAACGTCACGAGGCCCTGCGTATCCTGCACCAGTATGGATTCACGGATGCTTCTGGCATCCGTCTCTGGAACAACCTGGATGCCTCGTATTTCCAGCGTCACGATGCACAGGATATTGCATGGCATGCCCGTAGCCTGCACAGCCGGGTTACTTCGGCACAACCCGTGGTGCGCGCCCGTCTCTCTCTTGTGGGAGAGGGTTTGCAGGTCCTCATTTACACCCCCGATCAAAAAGGGTTGTTCGCGCGCATTTGCGGTTACTTTGACCGGATCGGCTATACCATCATGGAAGCCCGCATCCATACCACCCTGGATGGGCGTGCACTTGATACTTTCCAGGTCATGCATCGCAGCGCTGAGGCCGAACACTACCGTGACACACTAAAACGTATCGAAACCGAACTCCAACGCCGCATTGAAACAGAAGAACCTCTCGATCCGCCACAAAAGGCCCGCCTTCCCCGACACTTGCGTCACTTTCCGATTCCGGTTCTGGTACACCTGGGCCTTCCTGAACGCAATGCCATCCGCCCGCTGACCATCGTCGCCGGAGATCGTCCCGGGCTGCTGTACCGCATTTCCCGCATTCTGGTCAACCATGGCATTTACTTGCACGGCGCCCGTATCAATACACTGGGAGAGCGGGCCGAAGATACGTTTCTGATTTCCGGCGAGGAAGTGGAAACGGCAGAAGGGAAAGAACGGTTGCGTCGCGAATTGATGGAAGAGCTCGAAGAATGATGCGGTCACATTTGGTCAGTCGTCTTTACCCACACTGCCGCCCTGGTCAGGGAACAGGACATCTGAAAAGCCAAAGCGGCTGAAATCGCGTATGCGCATGGGATAGAGTACCCCAATCAGATGGTCGCACTCATGCTGGACTACTCGCGCATGAAACCCGCTGACGGTACGGTCCAGAAAGTTCCCCATCGCATCGTAACCCTGATAACGCAGCCTGCAATAGCGCGGCACCATGCCGCGAAAACCAGGTACGGACAGACAACCTTCCCACCCCTCCTCCTGCTCCTGACCTAGTGCAGTCAGAACCGGATTAATCAATACCGTGGCAGGCACCTCCTCCGCATCAGGGTAGCGGGGATTGTGCGTAAGCCCAAAAATGACAACCTGCAGGCTGACTCCGATCTGGGGTGCAGCAAGGCCTGCGCCATCGAGGTGAGCCATGGTGTCCCGCATATCTTCCAGGAGCGCATGGAGCTCTGGCGTATTGAATGCCGTGACGGGCTTGGCCTGTTGCAGCAACAAAGGGTGCCCCATGCGCAATACTTCTCGGGCCGCCATACTCAGAGCAACCCGGATTCGGCAAGCCAGGAACGGAATTCGGGGCCCGCTTCTTCATGACGCACGCCGTAGGCCACGGTTGCTTTCAGATAGCCAAGCTTGCTGCCGCAATCGTAGCGAACACCTTCGAAGGGCAAGGCCAGAACGGGTTCGTCCTGCAACAAAGCAGCAATACCATCCGTCAGCTGGATCTCTCCACCCGCTCCAGGCGCAACACTGCGCAACTTGTCGAAAATCGCGGGGGTCAACAGATATCGGCCCACCACCCCCAGATTGGAGGGTGCCTCCTCAGGGCGAGGTTTTTCCACAATCCCCATGATAATGTGTTGCCCATCGACGTCTTCGGTCTTCACGATGCCGTACTGGCGGGTCTGCTCTGGAGGCACTTGCTGGACCCCCAGCACGGATGCACCGCTTCGCTCATAGAGCCTCACCATCTGCTGCAACACGGGAACTTTTGCATCCACCAGGTCGTCGGCGAGCAGGATCGCAAACGGCTCGTCTCCCACCAGAGGGGCAGCACACAGGATGGCATGGCCTAATCCCAGCGCCTCGGGCTGACGAACATAAGCACAGCTCACACCTGCAGGCAGGAGATTACGCACCTGCTCCAGCATCCTGGTTTTTCCCCGTTGTTCCAGCTCCACTTCCAACTCATACGCCTTGTCAAAATGGTCTTCAATGGCACGCTTGCCACGGCCTGTCACGAAAATCAGCTCGGTAATGCCGGCAGCAATGGCCTCCTCTGCAGCATATTGGATGAGGGGCTTATCCACGATAGGCAACATTTCCTTCGGGCTGGCTTTGGTGGCCGGCAGGAAACGGCTGCCCAGGCCTGCGACGGGAAATACGGCTTTCTTGATAGGTTTCATGACTTGGAAAGACCTTGATTCAATAGGGTTAACAACTGCATTTCATCCAGAACCGGGATACCCAGTGTCCGGGCTTGCTCCAATTTCCTGCCGGCATCGTCACCCGCCACCACATAGGAAGTACGCCGCGAGACACTGCCCACTACCTTGCCGCCTGCCTCCTCGATTCTAGCGCGAGCCTCGTCACGGCTCAAATGAGGCAACGCCCCCGTCAGTACCAGGGCATATCCCTGAAGTGGGAGCTCGCGACGTGTGATCACTTCAGGTTGCCAATGAATCCCTCGTTCCAGCAAGCGCATGATGACGTCACGGTTATGGGGCTCTTCCAGAAAATCGTGGATGGAACGGGCCACAATCGGGCCAACGTCAAGAACTGTCTGCAACACATCCTGTCCAGCTTGCAGCAACGGGGGAAGGTCACCGAAATGGCGTGCCAGATCCCGGGCAGTGGCTTCACCCACATGACGGATTCCCAAGGCAAATATGAATCGCCCGAGCGTCGTGGAACGGCTCCGGTCGATCGCAGCCAACAGGTTGGCCGCCGATTTTTCGCCCATTCGGGGCAAACTGGCCAATTTTTCCAGGGTAAGCCCATATAAATCCGGAGGCGTTCGCACCCATCCCTCGTCGACCAACTGGTCCACCAGCTTCTCTCCAAGCCCTTCGATATCCATTGCCTTGCGGTGAGAGAAATGCAAGAGCGCCTGTTTGCGCTGTGCGGGACAATACAGCCCCCCGCTGCACCGACTGACGGCCTCCCCTTCCAGGCGGATCACGTGGCTGCCACATATCGGGCATTGTGTCGGCATGTGAAAAAGCTGTGTCTTTTCGGGGCGTTCCGCCAGTACCACTGCCACCACTTCTGGAATCACATCCCCTGCCCGCCTCACCCAAACCTGATCCCCCACACGAATATCCTTGCGACGAATTTCATCCTCGTTATGCAGAGTGGCATTCGTCACAGTCACCCCCCCCACAAAAACGGGGTTCAGGCGCGCAACTGGCGTGAGCGCGCCAGTTCGACCCACCTGGACATCAATTTCAAGAATTGCCGTCAATGCCTCTTCTGCGGGAAACTTGTGTGCCAGGGAAAAACGCGGGGCACGCGATACAAACCCCAAGCGTTTTTGCAGCATCAAGTCGTTGACCTTGTAGACCACGCCGTCAATGTCATAACGCAGTCCAGATCGCAGTTGGGATATTTTGAAAAAATAATCCTTCAACCCGGCAAACCCTTTCACCACCTCCCGCTCGGATGCCACCGGAAAACGCAGTTCAGACAGACGTGACATCAAAACGTCATGGGTATCAGGCAAGGGCCAGCCTTCTGTGGCACCTACTCCGTAAGCAAAGAATGAAAGCCT
>JAKBAT010000083.1 GCA_021808815.1 Pseudomonadota bacterium | reverse complement strand
CCGATCTGGGGGGAAAGGCGTTGCAACTGCCCTGGGGGTCATGCTGGCGCTTCAGCCATTACTGGGGCTGGCAACGCTGGCCGTCTGGCTTGCCATCATGGCATTGACGCGGATTTCATCACTGTCTGCCCTTAGTGCGTGCGTTGCCGCGCCGCTACTGGGCTGGGTGCTTTTGCACAACCCCCTGGAGCGCTGGATGGTGCTGGTGATGGCGCTCGTACTGCTTGTGCACCATCATGCCAACATCAGGAAGCTGCTCAAGGGTGAAGAGACAGTGTTTGGCAGAAAGCGCTAGTGCAACCCGGGCATGATGCCTTTCATGCCACGCATGAGTTTGCCGAGTCCGCCACGCGACATCATTTTCATCATTTTTTGCATCTGTTCGAATTGATTCAACAGGCGGTTGACCTCCTGAACCTGCACTCCGGAACCGGCGGCAATGCGTCGTTTTCTCGAAGCTTTGAGCAATTCGGGTTGGCGTCGTTCGGCTGGAGTCATGGCGTTGATGATGCCCTCGATACGATTCAGTGCCTTGTCATCCAGCGAGGCATTGGCCGCGGCACCGCGGGTGAGTTGGGTTGGTAATTTATCCATCATGGCGCCCAATCCACCCGCTTTTTTCATTTGCAGGATCTGGTTTTTGAAGTCTTCCAGGTCAAACCCTTGCCCTTTCTTGATTTTCTGAGCCAGTTTTTCTGCTTCGGCACGGTCGACCGTGCGGTGGGCCTCTTCAATGAGGGTCAACACGTCCCCCATCCCCAGAATGCGTGATGCCATGCGCTCAGGGTGGAAAGGTTCCAACCCGGTCAGTTTTTCTCCAACCCCAACGAACTTAATGGGTTTTTGCGTGACATGACGGACCGACAGGGCTGCGCCGCCACGGGCATCTCCGTCCAGTTTCGTCAGGATCACCCCGGTGAGTGGCAAGGCCTCGCCGAAGGCGCGGGCTGTATTGACGGCATCCTGGCCCTGCATCGCATCCACGACGAACAGGGTTTCGATGGGGTGCAATGCACCATGGAGCTGGCGGATTTCCTGCATCATGGCGTCATCAATGGCCAGGCGACCGGCGGTATCGACAATCAGGACGTCGTGGAAGTGGCGTTTTGCATGATCCAGGGCGGCATGGGCGATACGTTCCGGCGCCTGTCCCGCATCGGAGGGAAAGCAGTCAATTTCGAGGGACTGGGCCAGCACCTGCAGTTGTTCGATGGCAGCCGGGCGGTAGATGTCGCAACTCACCAGGAGCACTTTCTTTTTCTGCTGTTCCTTTAACCATTTGGCCAGTTTGCCGCTGGAAGTGGTTTTTCCCGAGCCCTGCAAGCCTGCCATCAGGATGACAGCTGGGGGTTGGGTTGCCAGATTGAGGGTTTCATTATGTGCACCCATGAGCTGGGTCAGGGCTTGGTGCACGATGCCAATCAACGCTTGTCCGGGGGTCAGGCTCGACAGCACCGCCTGCCCCAGGGCCTGCTCGCGAACCTGCTGCATGAAATCCTTGACCACCGGAAGCGCAACATCTGCTTCCAACAGGGCAATTCTCACTTCACGCAAGGCATCCTGAATGTTGGCGTCAGTCAGCCGGGATTGCCCGCGCAGTGTTTTCAGTACCCCAGAAAGTCTTTCAGTCAGTTGATCAAGCATGTGGAAAAGGGCTCCGGTCGAATGGAATGGTAAACTAGGCGCATGACACCCGATCTCCCGCTGTATTTTATCACTGCTGCCCTGTACCTATTGCTAGGCGTGCGGGTATGGGCAGCTCTGCACGCTGAAAATACCAGGGCTGCCAAAGAAGTGGGCCGGGACGGGTTGGTGAGGGCGCTGATTCTGGGCGCCTGGGGTATCCACGGTTGGGTGTTGCATAATGCCCTGCTCGGGGATGTCCCCCTTGACTTGTCCCTGGGACATAGCCTGTCGTTGATCGCCTGGGTGACTGTGGCCATGTACTGGATCGTCAGCTTCCGCTACCGCTTGGGTGTCCTGCAACCCATCATCCTTTTGTTGGCTGCATTGATGGTACTTTCGCCACTGTTGCTGCCGACAGACAAGCAGGTGACCTATAGCGGCATGTTGGCGTTCAAGGTCCATCTGGTGGTGTCATTGATGGCCTATGGACTGTTCGCCATTGCGGCACTCCATGCCATGTTGATGGGCATAATGGAACGGCGGCTGCATGATCACGACAAGCGCCTGTTCTGGCTTGGAGAAATGCCTTCACTGGTGGCCATGGATTCGCTGTTGTTTCAGATGATTTTGATGGGATTCCTCCTTCTGACGGCGACCCTCGCCAGTGGCGTGTTTTTTTCGGAAGCCCTTTTCGGGAAGCCCCTGCCTTTTAATCATAAAGTTATCTTTTCCTTCATTTCCTGGCTGATTTACGGGGGCTTGCTGGCTGGCCGCCAGGTTTGGGGGGTACGCGGAAGGCGGGCGGCCCGCTGGACGATGGCAGGGTTTGTCATGCTGCTGGTCGCCTACGTCGGCAGCAAATTCGTGCTGGAAGTCATTCTGCACCGTGGATGACACCCCTGCGGTCGTTTTGATTGGGATTTTGGCTGTCTTGCTGGTGCTTTCCGGGTTTTTCTCGCTTTCCGAAACCAGCATGATGGCGCTCAACCGCATTCGCCTCAAACATCTTGTCGCCCAGGGGCATCGTGGCGCACGCAAGACAGCCGATCTGCTTGCCCAAACCGATCGGTTGCTGAGTGTCCTGCTGTTGGGAAACAATTTCATCAATGCTGCCGCTGCCGCCATTGTAACGGTGCTCATGGTGCGTTACATCGGGAAAGGAGAAGTGGCCATCACGCTGGGAACCATACTGGTGACGTTGGCCATCCTGGTGTTTTCAGAAATCACGCCCAAAATCATCGGGGCCGCATACCCGGAAAAAATAGCACTCCGGGTGAGCTATGTGCTCGTTCCCCTGTTAAAACTGTGTACCCCCATCATCTGGTTCGTGAACCTGTTCGTCAAGGGACTGCTTTGGTTGGGCGGGATGCGTTCCAGGCCCGAAATTGCCGCCCCGGCACTCAACCTGGATGAGTTGAGGATTCTGGTGCTCGAGGGTGGGCATTTCATTCCACAGAAACACCAGAATATCCTGCTGAATTTGCTGGGCCTCCAAAATATTACGGTGGATGATGTGATGACGCCCCGCAGCCAGATTGAGGGCATTGATCTGGAGTCTCCGATGGAACAGATTCGTGAACAACTCGCCACGTCCCATCACACCCTGCAGCTGCTTTTTCGCAATACGCCGGACGAAGTGTTGGGTGTGGTGCATGTTCGCAAGGTTTTCAACCAGGCCCAATCCGGGGAACTGACGCGCGATACACTGACCGCCATCATGCAGCCCGCATATTTCATTCCGTCAGGAACGTTTCTTCTGACACAACTGCAAAACTTTCAGGAGACCCGGCACAAGGCAGGCCTGGTGGTGGATGAATATGGTGAATTGGAAGGATGGGTGACGGTGGATGACATTCTCGAAGAAATCGTGGGGGAGTTCAGTGGCCAGACTCCCCACCATCAGGATTATTTCACGCGGGAGAAGGATGGCAAGGTGCTGGTTGAGGGCGCCTGTCCCTTGCGTGACCTGAATCGCAAATTGGGGACCCTGTTTCGCGTTGACGGTCCCCGTACGTTAAACGGCTTGATTCTGGAAATGCTGGAAGATATCCCGCAGCCTGGGACGGCTCTAAAAATTGACGGGTATCCGGTAGAAATCGTGCAAACGCAGGATCGCATGGTACGTGTGGCACGCATTACAATTGACGGAGATGAACAGGGTCGCATTTGATTGGAGCGCGTTGCATGTGGTTTCTGCGGATCATCCTGGTGGCATGTTGTGGCGGTGTCGTTGGATATGGTTTGAACCGGGTGGTGGCCCATTTTTCCAGAAAAATGCTTTCCGAAAACACCCTCTTGAACCCGTCGCCATGGTGGCGCTGCCCTGTGCATGGATTGCCAGTGCTGACTGCAGTGCTGTCAGGATTGATGGCCTGGCGCTTTGGAAGTACGGGGTGGCTGGAGGGAGGGCTTGTTTTCCTGTGGGTTTTGCTGGCACTGGTGGCGATTGATCTTGAAACGTTCCTGTTGCCGGATGCCCTGACCTTGCCTTTGATATGGGCGGGACTGCTATTCAATTCTGGCGCTGGTTTTGTGAACCTGCATGATGCAGTGTGGGGTGCCGTTGCGGGATATGCTGCCTTGGCCTTGGTATATTGGTTATATTGGGCTGTGGCACGTCGCGAAGGGATCGGTCGGGGAGATTTCAAGTTGCTGGCTGCACTGGGAGCCTGGTTGGGATGGCAGGCATTGCCCTTGCTCCTGCTGATCGCTTCGCTCAGCGGTGTGCTTTTTGGGACGGCCTGGCTGCGGTTTCACAAACAATCCCGGCATACCCCGATTCCATTTGGGCCATTTCTTGCACTGGCAGGTGTTGGTGTTATGCTTTGGGGTAGCAAAGGAGGGTGAGCGTGAGCAAATTCATCGTGGGAGTCACGGGCGGCATTGGCTCTGGAAAATCCACAGTCGCCGAACTGTTTGCAAAACTGGGTGCTGGCGTGGTGGATACCGACGCAATTTCCCGCCAGCTGACGGCGCCGGGCGGTGGAGCCATACAAGCGATTCGGGAAAAGTTTGGAGAGGCCTTTATCAACGATGACGGCAGCATGAACCGGACGGCCATGCGGGATCATGTGTTCAATCATCCTCCTGCCCGCAAACAGCTGGAAAGCATTCTGCATGGACGCATTCGGGATGCCGTACACGCCGCCCTGGAGGCGGCGACGCAACCCTACGTCTTGCTGGTCGTGCCGCTTCTGATCGAAGTGGGCAGCTACCGCCCCCTATTGTCGCGGGTTCTGGTGGTGGATTGTGATGAAGAACACCAGGTCAGCCGGGCCTCTGCCCGACGCGACATGACCCCTGAGGCTGTACGCGCCATCATGGCAGCGCAAACTGACCGGAAGACTCGTCTACGGGTAGCCGATGATGTGATCGAGAATAACGGTGACCTGGCAAGTCTCGAATCAGTGGTGCGGACTCTGGATCGCCAATACCGGACCATGGCCGCAGGAACCGCCTAAGGCATTATTTCAGGGTGAAGGGGCCGCCAGGGATTGCGTTTCATGACAATTTAGGCCAAACTTTGGCGGTTTCCCGGGGCCGCTTCGGTGATCATTTACGATTCTCCGCTCAACGAGCAAGTCCGTACCTTTCTTCGATTGAAGGCACTTTTTCGTCGTGCTTTTTACTTTATCGAACGGGAAGAAGCCTGGGACCATCATACCGCGCTCATGACGGTATTCGAAATTCTGGATGTGACGGCGCGCGCCGACATCAAATCCGATCTGCTGCAATCGCTTGAACGTCAGAAGACCGTCCTTGCCCCACTGCGCGATAACCCGAATGTGTCGCAGGAACCCCTTGAAAAAGCACTATCTGACTTGGAAACGGCCGCCTACGATCTCCATGGCAGCAAAGGAAAGTTTGGGGAACATCTCCGTAACCACGAGTGGCTGATGGCAATCAAGCAACGATCCGGCATTCCCGGGGGGATGTGCGATTTTGATTTGCCGGCTTACCATTACTGGCTGTCCCTGGGCAAGGAGGCGCGCCGTAGCCAATTGAATGAATGGGTTGCCCCGCTGCTGCCGACCTACCGTGCCCTGAGAATCCATGTGACCCTGCTGCTTGAAAGTGGCAAGGCGCACGAGTACCAGGCCACGCGAGGGTTGTTCCAGCAGGGAAAGGTCGGGCAGGAGGTCAGACTGCTACGTGTGGCCCTGGAATCAGAATATTCTTGTGTTCCAGAAATCAGCGCCAACAAATACCTGTTGAACATTCGTTTCCTGGAAGCAGATGAATCGGCACGCTTCAAGGTATGTCAGGAAGACATTCCCTTCACGCTGATATTCTGCTCACTCTAGACAGGGCTTCTATTCCCGTCGGCCTCGCAACTCAAGCCAGTCCCGGCGTGACGTCACGATGCCAACACCGATTTCCTCAACTTCATCAAAAATAGTGGTTTTCCGGATAGTGGCTTCTACATGATCCACGCGTGGATCATCAAAACAATGGCTGACAAGTTCATCCAGCAAATCCTCGATCAACGGGACATGGGGGCGCTCTGACCAGCTTTGGATGAAATTGCGCAACGGTTCATAATCCACCGTGTCGCCGATGTGACGGATGCGCTGCAGTGCTGAAAAAGGGAATGAAAGCTTGACGGATACCAGAATGTCCTGAGGTCCGTTCTTTTCAAAGTCGTGGATTCCCAGGCGGACTGAACAGTGCGCGTTCTGGATGATACAGTAATACCGACTCATGCCACCGGTTCGAGAGTCACGCGCAGTTTTTGCAATGCCCGGGCCTCGATTTGCCGGACACGTTCCGCAGAAATGCCAAGCTCATCTGCCAGTTCATGCAGGGTGGCGGCAGGTTTTTCGTCCTGAAGCCAGCGCGCGGTCAGAATCCGGCGGCTGCGGTCATCCAGGGTTTCAAGAGCCTGCTGCAATCCGTCATGGCGCAAGTGGTTTTGCTGGCGCGTTTCCAGCTGTTCGGCAGGGCCTGCGGCATCATCTGCCAGATAGGCGATCGGGCTGACCCAATTGTCATCCTCTTCTGGTGAAGGATCCAGGGAAATATCCTGGCCCGACAGGCGGATTTCCATTTCGTTGACATCTTCCGGGCGAACGCCCAACTGGCGTGCAACTTCCAGGGTTTCCCGGTGGGATAGGGCGCCAAACCCCGGTTTCAAGCTGCGCAGACCGAAAAATAGCTTGCGTTGCGCCTTGGTGGTGGCAATTTTGACAAGACGCCAATTACGCAGGATGTATTCATGGATTTCCGCTTTGATCCAATGTATGGCAAACGAGACCAGCCTCACGCCGCGTTCGGGATCAAAACGGCGTACTGCTTTCATGAGGCCCACATTGCCTTCCTGAATCAGGTCCGCCTGCGGCAGTCCATAACCGGCATACTGGCGTGCGACAGAAACCACCAGCCTCAAGTGTGACAGGATCAATCGCTGTGCTGCCTGCAAGTCATTGTGATCGCGCAGCTGACGGCCAAGGCTGACCTCTTCCTCTGCACTGAGCAGGGGGAAACGCGATACGCTGTGCACATATTGCTCCAGGCTCCCTGTGAGGGCGTGGGCAGGTGCAGGTAACGTCATTTCAGTCATGGGATATCTACCTCCTTAAGTCATGCGGGTCCATTTTAGCACTCTCGGCGTTTGAGTGCTAATGCCGGCGGGAGTTCCCAGGATTGAAGGGTGGGTCCAAAGCCATTCCAACATTATAATATCTTATAATTCAACATGTTATATAAAAAAATGCCCGCAAAAAGGCTAGGAGGGATCCGAAACGCCTTTCAGCACCTTGAATGTTGCCAGGAAAGCGCTCATGCCCCCAAGCAAGGATGCGGCCAGTAACAGTTGGGCGGTGTCTTGCAGGGATGGCATGGGTAACTGGAGATTCAAGCCA
>JAKBAT010000082.1 GCA_021808815.1 Pseudomonadota bacterium | reverse complement strand
GGGATCGCTGGCCGGGCCTCCCCAGGCCTCCCTGCGCGAGATCCTCGACGCCCTGCGTTCCACCTACTGTGGATACGTGGGCGTGGAATACATGTACATCACCAGTACCGAACAGAAACGTTGGATCCAGAAGCGCTTCGAAGGCAGCCGCTCCCGGATCGAGCTCGCCCCGGAGGACAAGATCAAGCTGCTGCAGCACGTGACGGCGGCGGAAACCCTGGAACGTTACCTGCATACCCGCTATGTGGGCCAGAAGCGCTTTTCGCTGGAAGGGGGCGAAAGCCTCATTCCCAGCATGAACGAGATCATCCAGCGTGCCGGTGCCGGCGGTTGCAAGGAAATCGTCATCGGCATGGCCCACCGGGGACGGCTCAACGTGCTCGTCAACTGCCTGGGCAAGATGCCCAAGGACCTGTTTTCCGAATTCGAGGGCAAGCACGGTGCCGATCTCTCCTCCGGCGACGTCAAGTACCATCAGGGGTTTTCCTCCGACATCCGCACGTCGGGCGGTCCCGTGCATCTGACGCTGGCCTTCAATCCCTCCCACCTGGAAATCGTCAACCCCGTGGTGGAAGGTTCGGTGCGCGCCCGTCAGGATCGCCGTGGCGACGAGGTGGGCCGGGAAGTGCTGCCTATCCTGATTCACGGGGATTCGGCCTTTGCCGGGCAGGGGGTCATCATGGAAACCCTGGCCCTGTCGCAAACCCGCGGCTATGCCACGGGCGGCACCGTGCATGTGGTGGTGAACAACCAGATCGGCTTCACCACTTCCGACCCGCGCGATACACGCTCCACCACGTATTGCACGGATGTGGCGAAAATGATCGAGGCTCCCGTTTTTCATGTGAATGGGGACGATCCTGAAAGCGTGCTGCTGGTGTCCCAGATCGCGCTGGATTTCCGCAATACCTTCCATCGGGACGTGGTGGTGGATATCGTCTGCTATCGGCGCCTGGGGCACAACGAGCAGGACGAACCCATGGTGACCCAGCCCCTGATGTACAGGAAAATCAGTGAACGTCCCACCACGCGGCAGATCTATGCCCAGTCGCTCGAGTCCGCCGGCGTGCTGCCGGCCGGAGGTGGGGACGCCATGGTCCAGGGCTATCGCGACGCCCTGGACAGCGGCATGCTGCTGGAGCAGACGGTGTTGCACGGGTATCAAAACCCCTACACCGCGAACTGGGGGACCTACCAGAAAAAGGACTGGCGCACGCCCGCCAAAACGGCGGTCCCCCTGAAAGTCCTGAAACGCCTGGCCGAAAAAATCACGACGGTTCCCCCGGAGTTCAAATTGCACCCTTCCGTGGAACGGGTGATGGAAAGCCGCCGCCAGATGGGGAAGGGGGACCTGCCGCTGGACTGGGGGATGGGCGAGACGCTTGCTTATGCGGCGCTGCTGGACAATGGGTATGGCATCCGCCTGTCGGGCCAGGATTGTGGCCGGGGCACGTTTTCGCACCGCCATGCCGTCCTGCACGACCAAAATCGCCAAACCTGGGATGGTGACAGTTACGTGCCGCTGCAGCACGTGGCGGAGAACCAGCCCACGTTCACGGTCATCGATTCAATCCTCTCGGAAGAGGCGGTGCTGGGTTTCGAGTACGGATATGCCACGGCCGAGCCGCGCCAGATGGTGGTCTGGGAAGCGCAGTTCGGCGATTTTGCCAACGGCGCCCAGGTGGTGATCGACCAGTTCATCAGCTCCGGCGAAACCAAGTGGGGCCGCCTGTGCGGGCTGACCATGCTCCTGCCCCATGGCTATGAGGGACAGGGTCCCGAGCATTCCTCCGCCCGCCTGGAGCGCTACCTGCAACTCTGTGCCGAATACAACATCCAGGTATGCGTGCCCAGCACGCCTGCCCAGATTTTCCACCTGCTACGGCGACAGATGATCCGCCCCCTGCGCAAACCCCTCATCGTGATCACGCCCAAAAGCCTGTTGCGCCGCAAGGAGGCCACCTCCGACCTGCGTGAACTGGCCACGGGTTCCTTCCAGCCCGTCATCAGCGAAGCCGAGGCGCTCGACCCGGGCGCCGTACGCCGCATCGTGGCCTGCAGCGGCAAGGTGTACTACGACATCCTGGCGGAACGCCGGGCGCGTGGCATCACGGACGTGGCCGTGATCCGCCTGGAGCAGCTCTATCCGTTCCCCCACGAGGAATTCTCCGCGGAAATGAACAAGTACCCGCAGGCCCGCTCCGTGGTCTGGGCGCAGGAAGAACCCGGCAACCAGGGTGCCTGGCACCGTATCCAGCATTACCTGGTGCGCAACATGCGTGCTGACCAGCAGTTGTCCTACGCCCTGCGGCCTTCCTCGGCCTCGCCGGCGGTGGGTTACTTGGCCAAGCATAACGAACAACAGAAGGCGCTGATTCATGCGGCGCTGACGATTCCATCCTGAGAGATGCGCATTACCTGACCATGGGAGTCCAAACATCATGCTGATCGAGGTGAAGGTTCCTCAACTGTCCGAGTCGGTGGCGGAGGCCACTTTGCTGACCTGGCACAAGAAAGCCGGTGAAGCTGTGGCCCGCGACGAAAACCTGATCGACATCGAAACCGACAAAGTGGTGCTGGAACTGCCGGCGCCGGCAGCCGGCGTGCTCGCGGAAATCCGCAAACCGGCAGGCGCTTCCGTGGTGAGCGGTGAATTGATTGCCATCCTCGACACCGAGGCGAAGCCGACTGTGGCACCGGCAAAGGCAGCACCGGTCGCAGTACCGTCCGCCCCGGCGCCCACGCCCGCTCCTGCTGCGGCCCTGCCGGCCGCGCGCAAACTGCTCTCCGAGGCGGGCCTCGATCCTGCTGCCGTGACCGGCACAGGACGGGGCGGACGCATCACCAAGCCGGATGTGCAAGCCCATCTCGACGCTGCCCCGGTCCCCGCGGCGGCGGCACCCGTCACACTGGCGGTGCCGGCAGGACAGCGCCCGGAACGGCGGCTCCCCATGACCCGCCTGCGCGCCCGCGTGGCCGAACGGCTGGTGCAGTCCCAGTCCACGGCGGCCATCCTGACCACTTTCAACGAAGTGAACATGTTGCCGGTGGTGGAATTGCGCAACCGCCACAAGGAAAAGTTCGAGAAGGAACATGGCGTGAAACTGGGTTTCATGTCCTTCTTCGTGAAAGCGGTGGTGGCAGCTCTCCGGAAATATCCCATCGTCAACGCCTCGGTGGATGGCCAGGACATCGTGTACCACGGGTACTTCGACATCGGCATTGCCGTGGGCAGCGAGCGTGGGCTCGTGGTGCCGATCCTGCGCGATGCTGACCAGCGCTCCATTGCCGAGATCGAACGGCAGATCGCCGATTTCGGGCGGCGCGCCCAGGAGGGGAAAATCACCCTGGAAGAACTGACCGGCGGCACCTTCTCCATTTCCAATGGCGGGGTGTTCGGTTCCATGTTGTCCACCCCCATCATCAATCCCCCGCAATCGGCCATCCTGGGGGTGCACGCCACCAAGGACCGTCCGGTGGTGGAAAACGGACAGATCGTGATCCGCCCCATGAATTACCTGGCGCTGTCCTACGACCATCGCATCATCGATGGCCGTGAAGCGGTGCTGGCCCTGGTGGCCATCAAGGAAGCACTGGAGGATCCGGCACGGCTGTTGCTGGACGTATGAATGCGGATGGGACCTTCGACATGACGCAACAATTCGACGTGGTGGTGGTTGGTGGCGGTCCTGGCGGCTATATCGCCGCCATCCGTGCCGCGCAACTGGGACTTTCGGTCGCTTGCGTGGATGCCTGGACTGTGGCTGGCGGCAAGCCGAGCCTGGGGGGCACCTGCCTCAACGTGGGCTGCATTCCCTCCAAGGCGTTGCTGGAGTCTTCCGAGAACTACGAGCGCGCGCGGCACCAGTTCGCGGAACACGGGGTCCTGGTGGATAAGGTCACGCTGGACCTGTCCCGGATGCTGTCCCGCAAGGACAGGATCGTGGGGCAGTTTACCGGCGGTGTGGCCTATCTCTTCAAGAAAAACAAAGTCACCGCTTTTCACGGGGTGGGCAGTTTCACCGGGCCGGTGGAAGGCGGGTTTGCCCTGCAGGTGACGACACCCCAGGGTGAGGCCATCGCCCTGGCCGCCCGCCACGTGATCGTGGCGACCGGTTCGGTGCCCCGTCCCATCGCGGTGGCCCCGGTGGACAACACGCGCATCCTTGACAATGCCGGTGCCCTCGCCATGAGCGAAGTGCCGGCGCGGCTGGGCGTGATCGGGGCGGGCGTCATCGGCCTGGAAATGGGCAGCGTGTGGAAGCGGCTGGGCAGCGAGGTGACCCTGCTGGAAGCGCTGGACGAGTTCCTGCCGGCCGCAGACAGCCAGGTGGCCGGCGAGGCGCTGAAAATCCTGACCCGCGACCAGGGACTCGACATTCGTCTGGGCGCGAAAGTGACCCGGGTGGAACGCAAGGGCAAGCAACTCAAGGTGTACTACAGCCGGTCCGACGGCGATGGCGTGCTCGAAGTGGACAAGCTGGTGGTGGCCGTGGGACGCATGCCGAATACGGCCGGGCTCAACCTCGAGGCCGTGGGAGTCACGGTGGATGCGCGAGGTTTCATCGAAGTGGATCCGAATTGCCGCACGGGCGTTGCCGGCATCTGGGCGGTGGGCGACGTGGTCCGGGGGCCCATGCTTGCCCATAAGGCGGAGGAGGAGGGCGTGGCCGTGGCCGAGCAGATTGCCGGACAGCATGGCCACGTGGATTTCAACACGATTCCCTGGGTCATCTACACGGCGCCGGAACTGGCCTGGGTGGGACAGAACGAACAGCAATTGCGGGCCCGCAACGTTGCCTACCGCGTCGGTACCTTTCCCTTTGCGGCCAACGGCCGGGCACGCAGCCTGGGCGAGACGCGGGGCTTCGTCAAGGTCCTCGCCGATGCAGCCACCGATCGCCTGCTGGGTGTGCACATCCTGGGCCCCTTTGCCTCCGAGTTGATCACGGAGGCGGTGGTGGCCATGGAATTCGGCGCTTGCAGCGAGGACCTGGCCCGCATCGTGCATGCCCATCCTTCCCTCGCGGAAGTGGTCCATGAAGCGGCGCTGGCCGTGGATGGGCGTGCCCTGAACCTGTGAGTGGGGCAACCGCCATGCAGTTGCAGGCACCGGGGAGAGTTGGTACTGTCGGGCCCATGACAGCGCCTTCAGGCCCCCTGCAGTGGTACCACTCTTTCAGCGAGCGTCCCGACTTCAATCCCGACGCCGAGCAACTGCGGGCGGTGGAACGGCTGCAGGTCCTCTACGACGATCTGATGGTCTTCAAGCGCTATCGACAAACCCTGCTCGCGCGCACTTTTGGCAACCGCCCCCCCCCGCGCGGGTTGTACCTGTTCGGATCGGTCGGGCGCGGCAAAAGCGTGATCATGGACGGTTTTTTTTCCATGCTGCCCTATCGCCGCAAGCGCCGTGTGCATTTCCACGAATTCATGGCGGGCGTTCATGAGCGCATGCGCCATATCCACCAGCAGGAAGATCCCCTCAAGCAGGTCGCGGCCGAGATTGCAGTGCAGACCCGGGTGTTGTGCTTCGACGAATTCCATGTGAGCGACATTGCGGATGCCATGATCCTGCAGCGCCTGTTCGAGAACATGATCCAGTGGGGCGTGGTCCTGGTGATCACTTCCAACTATGCCCCCGACGACCTCTACCCCGACGGATTGCAGCGCGACCGTTTCCTGCCGGCCATCCAGATGCTCAAGCAGCACCTGGACATCCTGGAAATCCACGGCGACCTGGACCATCGCATGCGTCCGCTCGAGCAGCTTGCCACCTATTTCACGCCACTGGACCGGGACAGCGCGCGTGCCATGCGCGAGGCTTTCCACGCCTTTTGTCCCGAGCCTGACCCCGACGTGCAGGTCACGCTCATGCAGCGGGAAGTGCCCGTGCTGGGCGTGGGGGCGGGCGTGGTGTGGTTCGATTTCAGCACGCTCTGTGCCGGGGCGCGCTCGCAACGGGATTATCTGGAACTTGCAGAGCACTATGCCGTGGTGCTGCTCTCCGATATTCCGGTGCTCACGCCCCGCCTGGCCGATGCGGCGCGTCGCCTCACCTGGCTGGTGGACATCCTCTATGACCGGCAGGTGAAACTGCTGGTCTCGGCCGCGGCGCCGCCGGACCAGATTTACCCGGAAGACATGGCCGGCAGCGAATTCCAGCGTACGGTGAGCCGGCTGCAGGAAATGCAGTCGGCGGACTACCAGGCCGCATTGAAGAAACGTTGACCGAACGACCTTACCGAAACGGAGAAACATACCCATGACTTTCAAGGCCTATCGCGTCAGTGAAACCGGAGGACGCGTGTCGGGCAGCATCGTGACACGGGAACTGGAGGATCTTCCCCCGGGAGAGGTGTTGATCCGGGCCGAGTATTCCAGCGTCAACTACAAGGATGCCTTGGCGGCCACAGGGCGCGGCAAGATCATGCGGCGCATGCCCCTCACGGGCGGCATCGATGTGGCGGGCACCGTGGAAACCTCATCTGATGCCCGCTTCAAGGCAGGCGATGCAGTGCTGGTGACGGGATACGACCTGGGTGTGGGGCACGACGGCGGATACGCGCGCTACGTACGCGTTCCCGCCGACTGGGTGGTGCTGCGCCCCGCCACGCTGGGGGCCCGCGAGGCCATGGCGCTGGGAACTGCCGGCTTCACGGCGGCGCTGTCCATCGTGCGCATGGAACAAAATGGATTGTCCCCGGGGGCCGGTCCCGTGGTGGTGACCGGTGCCACGGGAGGCGTGGGCAGCGTTGCCGTGGCATGCCTCGCACAGTTGGGGTATGCCGTGACGGCCGTGACCGGCAAGCCCGAACAGGCCACCTACCTGCAAGGCCTGGGGGCTGCCCAGGTCCTGTTGCGCGGGGAGATCGACCTGGGTACCCGCCCCCTGGAAAAAGCCCTGTGGGCGGGTGCTGTGGATCCCGTGGGGGGCGAACTGCTGGCCTGGCTGACCAGGACCGTGCAACCCCATGGCGCCATTGCCAGCTCGGGTCTCGCGGGGGGGATCGAACTGCATACCACTGTGATGCCCTTCATTTTGCGCGGCATCAACCTGCTCGGCATTGATTCGGTGTCCTGCCCCCGGCTGCTGCGACAGGCCGTATGGGAGCGCCTGGTCACGGACATGCGCGTGCCGGAATGGAATGCCATCGTTACGGAAATCGCGCTGGAGCAGCTGGACGGCGTGTTTGCGGCCATGATGGAGGGAGGTCACACGGGCAGGACCGTGGTGAAACTGATGGACTGAAGGGCTGTGTGGCCTCCCCAATAATAACGCACTGGATGGAGGGTTCTGGCATGACGGGAGAAACACTGAGGCGTTTTCACGCGCGTTCGATCGAGGCGCCCGACGAGTTCTGGGCAGAACAGGCAGCGCTCGTGCACTGGGAGCATCCTTTCCACCGGGTCCTGGACTATTCCCGGCCACCCTTTGCCCGCTGGTTCGTGGGCGGTCGCACCAACCTGTGCTTCAATGCCGTGGACCGCCACCTGGCCACCCGTGGCGAGCAGACTGCCGTGGCCTACGTGTCCACGGAAACCGG
>JAKBAT010000081.1 GCA_021808815.1 Pseudomonadota bacterium | reverse complement strand
ATGACGTTCAGCACTGTGTTGGGCTGGGCTTCTTCGCTTTCCAGGGAAGCAATGGCCTGGTGACGGTTGGGGTCGAATTTTTCCTGTACCGGGTTGATTTCCGTGATGTTGAATTTTTCAAAAATGCTGGCGAGTTGGCGCGCCGTCAATTCCACTCCGCTACGGTAGCTCTCGATGGAGGCTTCCTTGACCTGGAGGGCGGCTTCCAGGCTATCCATGACCGCCAGCAATTCGGCTGCGAAGGACTCCAGGGCAAACTTTCGTGCCTGGGAAAGATCAGCGGCGGCACGTTTCCGTACGTTTTCCGTGTCAGCCCGGGCGCGTAACCAGGCATCCTCCTTTTCCCTCAGGCTGGCTTCCGCCGCGTTGAGTGCTGCCATCGCCTGCTCCAGTGTCATGGCTGGAATGGCGGAAGCGGCCTCTGCCGGGGCAGCATCGATAGCGGACGAATCCGGCGGAAGGTTTGGGCTGGTTTGTTCTTGCATAGAGGTCTCCTCAATGGAATCCCACCGTCACGTGGGGGCGACAGAACGGGATTTCAATAGGGGCAGGCAAAAAAATGAAAAAATATCAGGATCAGCGCGAGGCTCCTGTGGCCATGGCGCGCTTGCGGGTCATTTCACTTTCGAGCCGTGACGATTGCTCTGACCAATGCGGCGTGATCCAGCCCCCCAGGTGATCGAGTGCAATCTCGGTCAGGGCATCCAGCCAGACCGGGTCGTCGTTGAGTGCGGGAATGTAGTGGTATTCACGGCCACCTTCCGAAAAAAAGGCGGCTTTTACTTCCATGCCGATTTCTTCCAGTGTTTCCAGGCAGTCGGCGGGGAACCCGGGGCATACCACATGCACGTTGGAGGTGCCTTCCCGCGCCAGTTGCCGCACCAGGGGTTCGGTATAGGGCTTGATCCATTCGGCACGCCCAAACAGCGACTGAAACGACACGACATACTGTTCGGGCTGCAGTCCCAGCGCTTCGGCCAGCAGTCGTCCGGTTTTATGGCATTCGCAGTGATAGGGATCGCCCAGTTCCAGCGTGCGGCGGGGAACGCCATGAAAGCTCATCACCAGTTTTTCGGGGCGGCCATGCTGCTCCCAGTAGTTTTCCACTGTGGATTGCAGCGCCCGAATATAGGCGGGATGGTCATGGTAATGACGCACGATCCGGATGGCCGGGACGTTACGATATTGCCTGAGGGCATCGAACAGGGCATCCATGCTGGAGGCCGTAGTGCTGGCGGCATATTGGGGATAGAGCGGCAGCATCAGGATGCGATCACAGTGCAGGGCCTTGAGTTCAGCGATGCCGTCGGCAATGGAAGGCTGGCCGTAGCGCATGGCATGACTTACCGCGGTCGGGGAGGGGACGCGTTGCAACAGGCGTTCTGCCAATCCGGTTCTTTGCAACTCTGTATTGACGCGCAGCGGAGAGCCCTGGGGCGTCCAGATCGACGCATATTTCCGTGCGGATCGGGCGGGGCGGGTGGTGAGGACGAATCCGTGCAGGATCAGCCACCATAGGAAACGTGGAATTTCCACCACTCTCGGGTCGCTCAGGAATTGGGCCAGATAACGGCGCAGGGCACTTTTTTCCGGGGCATCCGGGGTCCCCAGATTGACGAGCAGGATGCCCGTACGCAGGGGGGTGCCATGGGTGTGATCGGGCTCGGAGAGATAACGGGCCATCATTCAGTGCTGCGATAAGGCGCTGGAAAGCAGTTTTGCCGTGACATCCACGATGGGAATGATCCGTTCATAGGCCATGCGGGTGGGACCCACAACGCCCAGGGTCCCGACCACCTGACCATCCACTTCATAGGGGGCCGTGACGACGCTGAACTCGTCCAGGGGAACGATTCCTGACTCGCCGCCAATGAAAATTTGCACGCCATCGGCGTTCTGGCTCATGTCGAGCAATTGCAACAGGCTTGTCTTTTGTTCGAAGACATCGAAGAGCTTGCGCAACTGCGCGATGTTTCCGGAAACATCCTGGTGCCCGATCAGCCGGCCTTCGCCCGAAAGCACATAATTGTCCTGCCCTTGCCTGAGCACGGCGCTGCCAACCTCCAGCGCGGTTTGCATCAGGGACTGGATGTCGCGGCTGAGGTTCTGCAATTCAAGGCGCAGCGTATCGCGTATGCCCTCAAAATCATGGCCCGCATAATGTTCATTGAGATAAAGGGCAGCCTTCGCGAGTTCTGCCGAGCCATAGGCCTGTTCCGTGAAAATGACCCGGTTTTGCACATCGCCCTCCAGGGTGACCAGAATCAGCAACAGGCGTTTTTCCGAAAGCTTCAGAAATTCCAGGTGCCGGAATCCCACCATGCGCCGTTTGGGGGTGCGCACGATACCGGCAAAGGCTGTGAGCTCTGACAGGAGTTGCGAGGCGGCCGAAACGAGATGGGAGGGATCAGCGGGGTGCAGCTGATGCTCGAGCTGGTTCAGGGTATTGAGTTCCAGTGGTTTGATGGTCAGGAGGCTGTCCACGAAGAAGCGGTAGCCGCGTGGCGTGGGGATGCGTCCAGCCGAGGTATGCGGGCTTGCAATGAAACCCAGGTCTTCGAGGTCGGCCATGACGTTGCGGATGGTCGCCGCTGAAAGCTCGAGACCCGACAGCTTTGACAGGGCGCGCGACCCAATCGGTTGCCCGTCTTCGATATAGCGTTCCACCAGCGCTTTGAGAAGTGCGCGGGCGCGATCATTTAACATGCGCTTCATTTTACCTGAAATGTGGTTTAATTCCCCGGATGAATTCAACCTTTCAAAGAATTGGCATCGTGGGCAAGTACGATAGCCAAAACCTGGCAGCCCCGCTGGAACGATTATTGGCGTTCCTTGAAAAGCGTGGCGTGGAGGTGGCCCTGGATCAACGCTCAGCCGCAGCGGTCGGGGTGGCTGAAAACAGGGCAGTGCATCTTACCGAGATCGGCTCTCACGCGGATCTGGTGGTGGTGCTGGGCGGGGACGGCACCATGTTGCATGCCGCACGTGTTCTGGCCTGCCAGAACGTACCGATCATCGGGATCAACCTGGGCCAGCTTGGGTTCCTGACGGATATTCCAGCCCAGTCGTTGGAAAAGATGCTGGGACAGGTGCTGGAGGGCCACTATCAGGAAGAAACCCGAACGCTGCTCAAAACCAAGACGGTACGCGGCGCCAACATCGTCAACCGTTCCGTGGCGTTCAACGATGTGGTGCTGACCAAGGGCGCCCGGGGCAGCATGATCGACCTCGAAGTCTATGTGGATGGCCGATTTGTCTACAGTTTGCGTGCAGACGGACTCATCGTGGCGACTCCCACCGGTTCCACGGCATATGCATTGTCCAGTGGAGGGCCAATTTTGCATCCCGACCTGGGCGCCATTGTGCTGGTGCCAATCTGCCCGCACACGCTCAGCAACCGGCCTATTGCACTGAGTGACCGCTGTACCGTGGAAGTCATCCTCCAAAAAGGGGAGGGGGCCGTGGCCAACTTCGATGTACAGGACCATTTCGAACTGCTGCTGGATGACCGGCTGGTCATTACTCCGGCAGAAAACGGCATTCGTCTCCTCCACCCTCTGGAGCACAGCTATTTCGCCATGTTGCGCGAAAAGCTGCGCTGGGGGGCCAAGCTCTAGGGGCTATTGTCATGCTGCGTGCCCTCAGCATCCGTAACTATGTGATCGTCGAGGCGCTCGACCTCGAGTTTGCACCTGGGTTTACCGTCCTGACGGGAGAGACGGGGGCAGGCAAGTCGATTTTGATCGAGGCCTTGTCCCTGGCACTGGGGGAGCGGGCTGAAGCCGGGGTGGTGCGCACTGGAGCCCAGCGTGCGGAGGTGGTGGCAGAATTTCATGTTCCTGTCGACAGCATGGCCCGGCAATGGCTTGAAGCGCATGACTTGCAGTCTGAGGACGGTTGCGTCCTGCGCCGGTTGGTGGACCTCTCAGGAAAATCGAGGGCGTTCATCAATGGCACGAGTGTGCCGATTCAGCAATTGAAGGCCCTGTCGGAATGGCTGCTGGATATCCATGGCCAGCATGCGCACCAATCCTTGCAAAAAACCTCTTCCCAACGTGAGCTGCTTGACGCCTTTGCAGGAACGACTGCGCTGGCCCAATCGGTTCATAACGCCTTTTTGCATTGGCAGCAAGCGCGGCAACAGTGGGAGCAATGGCAACTCCAGTCCGAGTCGGTCCGTGAGGAAGAAGCCCGACTGCGGGACGAAGTGCGTGAGCTGGAAAGTCTTGAAATGGACCAGGACAGCTGGGTGGTGCTCCAGGCAGAACATGTTCGCCTTGCCCATGCCACCAGTTTGCTGGAAGGGGTGCAGACAGCCCTTGATCTGCTGTCAGAAGCGGAAGAACCCGCACAGGCCAAACTGGATGCCGCAAGCGAACGCTTGCAATCGCTTGCGGCCTTTGATGCTGCATTGCTGCCCAGCATCGAGCTCATCAATTCCGCGAAGATACAGATCGATGAAGCCGCACACGGGTTAAGACGATACGTGTTGGGGATCGAAACCGACGAGGCCGGGCTGCAGCGCGTCGAGTCCCGGATGCAGGCCATGCTGTCCGCTTCCCGCCGGCATCGGATCAAGCCGGAACAGTTGCATGCGCATCAGCAGACATTATCCCTGCGACTGGACGCCCTTCAGGCCATGGGGTCGGGAAAAGCCTTGGAACAGGCGGCCCAGGATGCGTTTGCAGATTTTGAACGACAGGCAGTCGAACTCTCTGCCCGTCGTGGTGCCGCAGCCAGGCAACTGAGCGATGCAGTGACGGAGACCATGGTACAACTGGCCATGGCCAGTGGGCGTTTCGACGTGGTGCTGACGCCGCTGGAACGGGCCACCAGAACTGGGCTGGATGAAGTGGAATTCCGGGTTGCCGCCCACGCTGCCCAAGCACCCGAACCACTGGCACGGGTTGCTTCAGGGGGCGAACTGTCGCGCATCAGCCTTGCCATCCAGACGGCACTGGTGACTGTTTCCCCGGTGCCAACGCTGATTTTTGATGAGGTGGATGCCGGAATCGGAGGGCGTGTGGCCGAGATCGTCGGCAGGTTGCTGGAGGCGCTGGGAAAGCGTCACCAGGTGATCTGCATCACGCATCTACCCCAGGTGGCGGCACGCGGGCACCAGCACCTCAGCGTCATCAAGACCGAACATCCTACCGGGGTCAACAGCACCATTCACCATCTCTCCCCGGAAGAGCGGGTAGAGGAGCTGGCGCGCATGCTGGGGGGAATGACCATCACGGCAACCACCCGCCAGCATGCCGTGGAAATGCTGAATCATTGAAACCGCTCCGGGGCGATGGCCCGAAGCAGGGTGCTTTCCAGGGGGAGCGGAAAGCCCTCGAGCAGGGACCCGATCACATCGGCAAGCAGGCTGGCCAGGACCAGGCCCCTTGACCCCAGCCCCATCACCACGTGAAGGCCCGGCTGGCCCGGGAGTGGCCCGACCACCGGCATGCGGTCACGAGACACGCTGCGAAATCCCACACGCTCCAGGAAGGATGCGCAGGAAGGTGACCATGCGGGCAACAGACGCTGAAGGTGGGCGAGATTCTTCCTGTGGTCCTCCGCACTGGGCAGGTCATTCTGGCTTCTGTCGAAGGTGGCACCGATGCACAGGCCTTCCGGAAGGCCTGGGATCAGGTACCCTTCCTGGCACAGCACCGGTGCGGAAGAGGGAAGGGGGTCATGGTCAATCTGGGTCAGCTGGCCGCGAAATGATTCCAGCGGCAGTTCCGCCGTTTGCGCCAGGGTTTGGGCACGAGCCCCCAGGGCAAGTATGACGATGGGCGCGGAAGCCCGCACATGGCCGTCACTGTCCATGACTTCCCAGGAGGAGGCGGAGCGCCGCAACGTGGCTACGGAGACTTGCCAATGGCAGCGGACCCCAGCGCCGGAGGCCTGTAGTGCCGCCTGGCAGTAGCTGACCGGGTCGATCCATCCGCCCGAGGGAAAATATTCCCCGCCGCTGGGTAACGGCAGCCCGGCAAGGTGCGACGCACGGTCCTGTTCCACGTAACTTGCGAAGGTTTCGGGCCATCTGTTTTCCGCAAACATGCGGCGCTGCCGGTCAGCCTGCGCTGCATCGGAGGAAAGGACCAGAACACCACGGGCCTGGCTGCGCAGGACTCCCCCATGTTGCAGGCGTTCCAGAGTGCTGCGGGTATGGAAGAACCCGGCGCGGCTCAGGCGCGAGGACAGATTATCGTCCCGGGAGAGTACAGGACGCCATATGCCGGCAGGGTTGCCGGAGGCTTCGGCCGCAGGGCCATGGTGCCGGTCAAACAGGTCCACCTGCCACCCAAGCGTTGCCAGCCTTTCGCTCATGAGGCACCCGCCCAGACCGGCGCCTACGATGATGGCATGACGCGCAGGAGGGGGGGAAAGGGCCGAGTGGAGTGCCCGGTTGCGTCGGGGGGTCACCATGCGCAGGAATGCGGCATCGGGAATCCGGTCGAAGGTGGCCTCCAGTCGTTCACGCTTGCGACCAAACCCGGGGCGTCGCTGCACTGTAAAACCTTGTTGTGACAAGCAACGGCGCACATTTCCTGCAACACACCACGTGGCCAGGGTTGCCTGTGGCCTGCACTGCCGTGCCACCAGCCGCAGGACTGGCTCGCTCCACATGGCCGGGTTTTTCGCCGGGCTGAATCCATCCAGGAATACAGCATCTGCTGCCATGGCAAGATCAGGCAACGTTCTCTGTACGTCACCCAGTACCAGCGTCAGCCGTACCTGTCCCGCATCGAAGTCGATGGCATGAAAGCCTCCAATCGGCAGCGGCCAGGCATCCTGAAGTGCCTGGGCGAGAGGGGCGATCGTGGGATAACGTCGCAGGATACGGCCGAGATCGTGGACTGCCAGGGGGAATTGCTCCAATGAAACGAAATGCAGGCGTGCTCCGGGAGCTTGCTTGCTGTGGCGCCAGGCATTCCAGGTCGCGAGAAAATTGAGCCCGGCACCAAAACCCAGCTCCAGGATCTGGAAAGACTTGCGATCCTTCCAGCGATCAGGAAGCCGGTTCCCTTCCAGAAAAACGTGCTGGCATTGCTCCAGGCCCCCATCCATCGCGTGATAGACATCGCCAAAATCGGCTGAGATAGGGGTATCCCCTTCAAACAGGAGCCGGGCAGGAGTCAGACGGGTCATTGCCCATTGTACCTTCCGACAAGAGGCAGGACACAGCGCTGTTTCCGGCGGCTGCCAGGCCTTTGCCCGTTACAGTGAGCGGGCATAAAGGACTTGTCCTTGAACCCTTACGGGGTGCCTTGGCCTTTGCTACGCAAATCGCCAGGAATGAGGTGTAACCCTATCGCCGGACGGCACTCTTCTCGCCGTCGGCGGGTTGTTGTGTGCCTTCCGGTTTTTTTTTGGAGAGCACACAATGATCGCATTTGATTTGATTCAATGGATGGTTCGAAGCGTGGTGTATGCAGGTTGGTTGTTCAAACATCGGTATTGGAAAAGGGAGGCGATGGCTGTATTACGGGCACCGGAAGTGGTCGAGCAGCGTCTGGAGCCGGTAAATCCAGCCACTTCCGAACCGGTTGCAGCGGATGTGGTCCCCACAGC
>JAKBAT010000080.1 GCA_021808815.1 Pseudomonadota bacterium | reverse complement strand
ACGTCGACGGTGCCCTCGTTGGCCGTGATGCCGGTGGCCGCTCCCTGCCCGCCGTCCAGGATCACCCGCCCGTTGTATTGCGCAAGCCCCCGGGCCTCGATGATGCCGCTGTTGTTGACCACGGTATTGAGCAGGGTGTTGACCGCACGTGCGGTCAGGATCACCGTGCCGCCATCGGCCTGGATGAGTTGCCCGTTTTGTGCCAGGGCATGCAACACGCCCTGATCGACCTGCACGCGCGTGAGATTGTCCCCGGCGAAATCCAGTGTCACCTGATTGCCGGCGGCCAGTGCCACGGTGCCCAGATGTGCCGTGATGGTGCCCTGGTTGGAGACCTGGCCGCCCAGCAGGGCGATGAATCCGCCATCGGCCGCGTGTAGGGAGCCCTCATTGAGAATACCGGCCGGTGAGCCACTACCGGTGAAGGTACGCTTGCCTGCCAGGAAATCCTGGTCGGAGATGTTGAGGGTGGAGGCCAGCAACCCTCCCACGTTGATCTGGGCCGTGGGCGCGAACAGGATGCCATTGGGGTTGACCAGGTACACCTGGCCATTGGCGTTGAGCTGCCCGTATATCTGGGACGGGTTAGAACCCAGGATGCGGTTCAGTGCAATGGCAGTGGCATCGGGTTGCACGAAATTGACGGTTTCACCCGTGCCGATGCCAAAAGATTGCCAGTTGAGGATGAGGTTCTGGCTCCCTTGCTGCACGGTCAGGGTTTTGCCGTTTTGGGACAGGGTGCCTGCACCGGCAGCCACCTGTCCGCCCACCGGCAGCGCTTGGGCCTCCGTGTGCACCACAAGGCAGACGATGACCCAGAGGCGCTTGAGCGGGAAGCAGCCGTAAGCGGCAGGACCCTGGGATTGGCTTGCCACCCGTTTGCCACGCAGGGCGACAAACTCTGCCACGGCCACGAAGGTGCCGCGGACTTCACTCCAGATCGATCGATAGATCCGGTTCACGCTAGAACGTTTGCGTCAATTGCGCCCATACCGTGGGATGACGATCCGGCGCCGAAGTGGGGGCTTCACCCGTGCGCCAGGCAAAATAGGTGAGCAGACTCAGGTTGGTATGGCTGTTCCAGGCAGCGCCCAGCCCCAGGCCCGACAGGTTGCGTTGGTTGGTGATGTCGGTAGGCAGCGGGGAATGGTTGAGGCGTGCCTGGCCGCCATCGGCAAATCCTGCGAGCTGGATCTGCGCCGAAAGGGCATAGCGGATCTCCAGCGTTCCCAGCCAGGCGTCGTCGGCCATGGCCTCGCCAACCGGGTAGGCGCGTACGCCGGTGGGGCCGCCCATGGAAAACTTTTCCGACATGTCGAGGTTCTTGTCGGCCCATTGCCCTGAAAGCGCACCATAGAGGGCCCATCCCGTCCCCAGCGGCTGCAGATGCGACGTGCCGGCGTTGAGCTTGTAGTAATCCCCTGCGGTGCGATAGGCCAACGCGTCCTCCGCTGCGGTCACCGGATCGAGCGTAAGACGTCCGCCCGTAAGTGTGGCATTCCAGCTCGAGAGGCTGCCCAAGGTGTTTTTGTGATCGCCATTCACCCCGAGGTTGACCACGTTGGCCTGCTTGGCATCCGAGCCTCCGGTGCTGTCCACGAAATCCCGCAGCAGGCGATGGTCGAAATTGACTTGCAAGGTGCTGTTGTCCTGTCGGCCGCGGGCCAGCGGCTGGCTGAGATACAGGCTCGTGATTTCTGCATTGCCATGGGCACCCAAGGCAGAGAAATCCAGGCCCAGCGCATAGTTGAGATACGAGTAGGCAGTCCCGATGCGGGTGCCCGAAGCGCTGACCGGAAGATCGTAGGCAACCCGGCCAAACTGGGTGCCGCCCCGCTCCGACCCCATGCCGTAGAGGTCGACGCGATCCCCGATCCCCAGCGGGCTTGCCCAGTCCATGCTGGCGGCAGCCCGCAGCGCACCCGTGTAGCGATTGCCCCAGTTATCCACGCTGGCGCTGCCGGAAAGCGCGGGGGCATTGTCGGCACGCAGGACCAGGTCCGAAGTTCCGGTGGTCGCTCCCGGTTGCAAGGTCGAGCTCACCACGGTGCCAGGCAAATCGCTCAGGAGCAGCAACTGGTGTTCGAGAGGGCCGGCTTCCACGATCTGGCCGGGCGCGAGAACGTCGAGCTCCCGTAGCAGGGTGCCGTCCGAAACCCGCGAATGGTTGTCCAGGCGGATCTGGCCATAGCGCCCCTCCAGCACGGCAATTTCCAGCGTGCCTGCGGTGATGTCCTGCGCGGGCAGGTAGGCGCGTGCCAGGAGATGGCCGTGGTCGCGGTAGAACTGCGTGATGCGCTGGGCCAAGGCCATGAGGCCGTCGAAGTCGAGGGTCTTGCCGATGGCGTCCTGTACCAGCGGAAGCAGCTGGTCCTGGGGGAATGCCGTGTTGCCACTGATCACGATGTGCTTCACCGTGACCGTGACGCCAGGAGCCCCCTTCAGCGGTGCGCGTTCTGCCGGGGGCGATGGGAAAGGCTGGGCGTCCTCACGGGTGGGAGGGGCAGGGACAGAGGGGGGAACGGTTTTCAGGATTTCGCCGGCATTGGGAACCGGTGGTGCTGCAACTGCGGAGACGACCTGCGCCAAAATCCCCACAGCGCTCCCTAGGAGGAGAGGGAGACGGGTCACTGTGCGGGAAATTTGGCCATGGTTTAATTTACTTATTAAAATTATAGACATATCCGATTTTTCATGCGATTTCCCACCTTAAGAATATCCCTGACTTAGTTGTAAGAAAATTATAACGGTTAGGCTGTTAAAAGATGTAAAGACTTTCTTTATAACCACAGATTTTTTCAGGGTTTTTTGAGGTTTTATTGATCCAGGATAATTTTTGCAGGCCTTGAAGGAAGGCGGGGGTTACTTTTCGGTCAAAAAACCCCCAGGAGCACATGTCCTGCAACGAAAACGGAAATTGCAAGAAATGGTAGTGAAAAGTAATGAAATTGCAGCCAAATTCTTCGATCTTTCGCCATACGCAGGGCAATCAGATTGGCCAGCGAGCCGATGGCCGTACCAAACCCTCCCACGTTGACGGCGAAGGCCAGCAACGGTCCCGCCGGCACCCAGGGCACCAGCAACATGGTGGCCGGCACATTGCTCAGGCCTTGTGACGCCAGGGTGGCCGACAGAAAAACCTGAAGCGGGGACGCATGGGGCAAGGTGTCCAGCCACTGCCGCAGGAGGGGCAGCCCGGTGAGCAGGCGGATATCCACAAACATCAGGGCGAACACGGCGATCAGGCTCCAGTCCACCTCGAACAGCAATCCCCGGCGGATACGGCCCAGCACAAGGGATGCCAGCAGCAGGCCCCAAAGGGGATGCCCCCATTCCACGCAGGCCATCGCCAGCGGGTACAGCAGGACCGTGGTGAAAAACAGGGGAGGGGTCCAGTCGGAGGGTGTTTCAGGCAGGTGCACGCGGATGCGTTGCTGCGGAAAAACCCAGGCCGTCCAGGCCAGCAGCAGGGTGTTGAGCAGGGCTGCCAGCGGCGCCATCATGAGGGTGAAATCCCAGAACGATCGCTGCGACACCTGCCATAACAGGATGTTCTGCGGGTTGCCGATGGGGGTCAGCAGGGAGCCTGCATTGACGGCAAGCGCCTCGAATATGATGAGCCGCGCAATGGGCAGCCCGGCCAGGGTCCTGAGCCGCAAGGTGAGAGGCACCATGATGAACAGGGCGATGTCGTTGGTGATGACCGTGGACAGCAGTGCTGCCGCCGCCACCAGGAACAGCGCGAGGGAACGTTCGTGCGTGAGCCGGTTGAGGATGTGTCGCCCCAGGTGGTCGAAGGCGCCGCTGGCTTCGATGCCCCGCGTCAGCACCATGAGGGCCGACAGCGTGGCGAGGGTGGGACCATGCAGGCTGTCCCACAGCAAGGCGGCGGGGAGCGGGTGCCAGAGCGCCAGCACTGCTCCCAGCAGTACCAGCAGATGCAACAGCCGGTCCTGCAGGAAGGGGTTCAGCATCCGTTGCCAGGACGTGCCCACTCAACCGCCTGCCCGCAGGATTCCCGTTGGCAGGAATTCAGGATGGTGGGCTGATTTCTCCTGTAAAATAGCCGGTTCTCCAGGTTGTTGTGCAGGAGTCATGATGATGACGTCAGACCCCATTTCCATTGGGCATTTTATCCAGGGCCGGGCCTTGGCAGGTTCCCCGGATCGCATGGGGCCGGTGTTCAACCCGGCCACCGGGGAGGTGACCGGCCAGGTCGCCCTGGCTTCGGAAACGGAAGTGACCGCTGCCGTGCAGGCCGCACGGGCGGCTTTTCCTGCCTGGGCGGGGACCTCGCCCTTGCGACGCGCCCGCATCCTGTTCCGGTTCAAGGCGTTGCTCGAGGCACACCACGAGGCTCTGGCAGCCCGGATCACTGCCGAACACGGCAAAGTGCTGTCCGACGCCCGCGGCGAAGTGTTGCGGGGCCTGGAAGTCGTGGAATACGCCTGCGGCATCCCCGAAATGCTGAAGGGGGAGTATACCGAACAGATCGCAGCGGGCGTGGATGGCTGGACGCTGCGCCAACCCCTGGGCGTGTGCGTGGGCATCACGCCGTTCAATTTTCCGGTGATGGTGCCCCTGTGGATGCTGCCCATGGCCATTGCCTGCGGCAACACGTTCATTCTCAAGCCTTCCGAACGGGACCCTTCTCCCAGCCTGTTGCTGGCGCAACTGCTGCAGGAAGCGGGGTTGCCCGATGGGGTTTTCAATGTGCTCCAGGGGGACCGGACGGCGGTGGACGCCCTGCTGCAGCATCCGGAAGTGGATGCGGTGAGCTTCGTGGGTTCGACCCCCATTGCCCGGCATGTCTACACCACGGCCGCTGCCCACGGAAAACGGGTGCAGGCGCTGGGTGGGGCCAAGAACCACATGGTGGTGATGCCCGACGCCGACCTGGCACAGGCCGTGGATGCGCTGATGGGGGCCGCCTATGGCTCGGCGGGGGAACGCTGCATGGCCATTTCCGTGGCCGTGGCTGTGGGCGATGTGGCCGATGGACTGGTGGAGGCCCTGGCGACCCGGGTGGCGGCGCTCAAGGTGACCCAGGGCATGGACCCCGCCGCGGAAATGGGTCCCGTGGTCACGGCCGAACACCGGGACCGGATCCTGTCCTATATCGCCGACGGCGTGGCCGCGGGCGCACATTTGCGCGTGGATGGCCGGAACATGCCGGTGCCGGGGTACCCTGGAGGGTTTTTCCTGGGGGGGACCCTGTTCGATCGCGTGACCCCGGCCATGCGCATCTACCGCGAGGAAATCTTCGGGCCGGTGCTGTGCGTGGTGCGGGTCCCGGATTTTGCCAGCGCACTTGCCCTGGTCAACGATCACGAATTTGGCAACGGGACGGCCATCTTTACCCGCGACGGGGGGATTGCCCGTGAATACGTGGCCCACGTGAAGGTGGGCATGGTGGGCGTGAACGTCCCCATTCCGGTGCCCATGGCCTTTCACAGTTTCGGGGGCTGGAAGCGCAGCCTGTTCGGCGATCATCACGTACACGGGCCCGAAGGGGTGCGCTTCTACACCCGCCAGAAGGCCGTGACCCAGCGCTGGCCGGCCAGCATTGCTGCGGGCGCTCAATTTGCCATGCCCACCCAATCCTGAGGACTCACTTTTTTCATGCATCCCCAACTCAACATCGCCATCAAGGCAGCCCGTCGTGCCGGCCAGATCATCAATCGTGCGGCGCAGGATCTCGACCGCCTCACCGTGACCAAAAAAGGCCCGTCGGATTTCGTCTCGGAAGTGGATCGGGGGGGCGAAGCCGCCATCATCGGCATTCTGCGCGAAGCCTATCCCGACCATGCGTTCCTGGGCGAGGAAGGCGGGGCCATCGGGTCCTCGGAATACCAGTGGATCATCGATCCGCTGGACGGCACCACCAATTTTCTGCATGGTTTTCCCATGTACTGCACTTCGATTGCCCTGGTGCACAAAGGGGTGGTGACCCAGGCCGTGGTATACGATCCGGTCCGCAACGACCTGTTCACGGCGACGCGGGGGAGCGGGGCATTCCTCAATGACCGCCGCATCCGGGTGAGCCAGAACATCCGCATGGAGGATGCGCTCATCGGTTCCGGCTTTCCTTACAGCAGCATGGAGCACCAGGAGCGTTACCTGCGCATGCTGGCGGAAGTGATGCGGAAAAGCGCCGGAATCCGGCGCCCGGGATCGGCCGCCCTGGATCTGGCGTATGTGGCCGCCGGGCGCTACGACGGTTTCTGGGAACTGGGGCTGAAACCCTGGGACATGGCAGCCGGTACCCTGTTGATCCAGGAAGCCGGTGGCCTGGTATCGGATCTGGAGGGCGATGGCCAGTTCCTGCAAACGGGTCACGTGGTGGCCGGGAATCCGAAAATATTTGCCCAGCTCCTGCCCATGGTGGTGCGTGCCTGAAGATGGCTTCCTTGTCGCGCGTGCGTTTTGTGTTGTGTGAAACCACCCATCCGGGCAATATCGGTGCGGCCGCGCGCGCCATGAAAACCATGGGGTTTGGCGACCTTGTCCTGGTATCGCCCAAAATTTTTCCCGATGACCAGGCCACAGCCATGGCCTCCGGCGCCGATGACCTGCTGCTGTCGGCCCGCTGTTGCAGTACGCTGGAGGACGCCCTCGCAGGCACCACCCTGGCGGTGGGCCTGACGGCACGGCGACGCGACCTGTCCCATCCCATGCAGCCCTTGCGGGAAGTGGTGCAGGACATGGCCCGGGAAACGGCGCACGGAGACGTGGCCCTCGTGTTCGGGACGGAAATGTCGGGATTGTCGAATGCCCAGCTCGATGCTTGCCAGTGCCTGGCCAACATTCCGGCGCAACCGGACTTCAGTTCCCTCAACCTGGCGGCGGCAGTCCAGGTGGCGGCCTATGAATTGCGCCAGGCCCTGCTGCAGGATCGCGGCCCGGTCGGCCGGGAATACCCGCTCGCCACCCATGAGGAACTGGAAGGTTTTTACCAGCACCTGGAGCGGGTGCTGCTGGGCAGCGGTTTTCTGGATCCGCACCACCCGGGCCGCCTCATGACGCGACTGCGCCGTCTTTTTGCCCGTGCCCGCGTGGAGCGGGAGGAAGTCAGCATCCTGCGTGGTATCCTGAAAGCGCTGTATCCGGCCGACGATGGCGCATCGCGGCCGTCTTGAGGGGGGATGATGCTGGAACGCGTGCGGGAACAGATCGATATCGTGTTTGAACGGGATCCTGCGGTGCGAAGCCGCTGGGAAGTGATTTCCCTGTATCCCGGATTTCATGCGGTATTGCTGCACTGGCTGGCCCATGCCTTGTGGCGGCGACGCTGGAAGTGGCTGGGCCGCTTCGTCTCCCAGTGTTCGCGCAATCTTACCGGGATCGAAATCCATCCCGGGGCCACGCTGGGACGCCGCGTGTTCATCGATCACGGGATGGGTGTGGTGATCGGGGAAACGGCTGAGGTGGGGGACGACTGCACGCTCTATCAGGGCGTCACGCTGGGCGGGACGTCCTGGAACAAGGGCAAGCGCCATCCCACCCTGGGCCCGAAAGTCATCGTGGGTGCGGGCGCCAAGATCATCGGCCCGATTTTCGTGGGGGAAGGGGCCAAAGTGGGTTCCAATGCGGTGGTGGTCAAACCGGTACCCCCCGGCGCAACCGTCATTGGCAT
>JAKBAT010000079.1 GCA_021808815.1 Pseudomonadota bacterium | reverse complement strand
GTTGGTCTGCGCGGCGGCCTGCTGCTGCAGGCGCTGGATGAAGCGGTCCAGGTTGGCCTGCTGGGCGCGGCGCACGGAATCGCGCGTGAATTCCGCTCCGAAGAGGTAGGCGTCGGGCGTGAGCCCCCCGGCCTTTGCCAGCACTTCGGGCAGGGTCTCGCCCGCGCTCACCTGGTAGACCCCGGGCTGCTTCACTTCGCCTTCCACGCGCACGAAGGTCTGGCGCCTGGACAGGGGCACCTGCACGTCGTTGGCGGAAAACACGCTCACCGTATCCCCCGGCTCCAGCAGCAGGTCCTCGGGGCCGTTCGGATGGTCCAGGGCCTCGCCCAGGTTGAAGGAGAGCAGCTTTGGCGTCATGGTGGCCGGGTCCATGCGTTCCACCACGGCGTAATCCCAGTTGATGTCCTGGTAATAGCCGATGCCGATGCCGGCGCTGCCTTCGCGGTTGGCGCGGTTTTTCTTCTGGGTGACCTGGCGCCGCACCAGGAACTCGCGGTTCGGGATCAGGGAGGTGACGCGCATGCCGGGATGGAAGGGCAGGCGGAAGATGCCGCGCAGGGTGACGGCGTTGTCGAAGGCCGGATTGATGTTGAGGGCGAACATCAGGTCGCCGTTGTGCAGGGGATGCACCAGCCCCTTCGCGTCCAGGGCGAATTCCTCGATGGAGCGCGGCTTTTCATGGCCGGGCTCGAGGTGTTCCAGGAAGGCGCGGCGGGGGTCGGCCACCAGGGGTACACCGCCACCCAGGTCCAGCAGGCTGGACAGGGGCTCGCCGTCTTCACGCAGCTCGTAGATGGCGGGGAGCTTCACGGCGCCGCTCAAGGCCACGTGCCCCAGGGCCGGCGGGATCACCACCACGTCCCCGTCCAGCAGGCGGATGTCGGCCGACTTGTCGCCCCGGGCGAGGAAGGCATACAGGTCCATGTCGGCCACCACCTGGCCCTGGCGTTTCACCTGGATGCGGCGCATGGAACCGTTGGGATTGGGGCCGCCGCTTTCGAACAGGGCGGTCACCAGGGTGGAGGTGCTGGAGACGCTGTAGGTGCCCGGACGCATGGCGAGCCCCACCACGTAGATGGTGATGCCGCGCAGCTGCCCCAGGGTCACGCTCAGGTTGAAGTCGCGGTAGATCCGGCCGATGGCCGTGCGCAGCACCCCTTCCGCGTCCCCGGCACGCACGCCCGCCAGGGGCACGGTGCCCACCTTCGGGATGGAAATGAGGCCGTTGCGATCGATGACCGTGCGCAGGTCGATGTCCACGGCGCCCCAGCCCCGGATCAGCACTTCGTCGCCCGGTCCCAGGGGGGTGTCGGCCGCCACCGGGGCGGCCTGGTTGGTGAAGACCGTGGCGTTGTCGAAGAAGTCGGCGCCGTAGAGGGGCAGGAGCTTGCCGATGGAGTCCTGCACGAATTTCTGGAACTCGTTGGGGCCGTAGGTGACGGACGTGGGGAGGTTTTTCTGGCGCTCCTCGGCGGCCGGCTTGTCGTTGGTCCGCGCATTGTCGTTGCGGTTGGTGACGTGGGGGGTCTGCACCGGCAGGTTGATGGGGGCGCCTCCCTGGGGAGCGGGCCCGTTGTCCGCCGGCGCGGCGGGCGCCAGGTCGGTGGGGAGGGAAAGGTCGCCCCCGGCATCCGGGAGGTCCGCCGCGGGGAGGGGAAGGGTTCCCCACAGGCCGCACAATGCCACCACGAGCCCCAGGCGACGCCACCATGGGGCGCATTCACTGAATCTTGCCATGACCATCCATCGTCCCGATGCGGAAGTCCGACATTGTAGCCCAGGCGAGGGGAAAAGGAAGCGCTGTCATGATTTTGTGACAAAACTTGTAAGGGAATGGATGACTTGGTAACATGTTTTTCCACGGGAGAGAACCAACCACCGCGGTACCACTGACAACAGGGGAAATGCGTGTGTATAAGAACAAATGGAAGGCGTTGGCACTTTTAGCCATCGGTCTGATGGGCGGGTTGCTGTCTGGCGAGCTGGTGGATCCAGCCGTGGGCAAGGGAACGCCGAAAGCGGCCCCTGCTGCGGCGACTGCCTTCGAGGCGGGCCTGCAGCCCCTCGTGGAGACCGTGGTGGAAGCCGCGCGTGTCGCCGGCGAAAGTCCTATCCAGCCTGAAGTCCAAGCCTCACGCTAGGGGCTGCCGCCTCAGCGGGCGGGCGGTTCGTGCGATTCGAGTCGGGCGCGCAGTTCCCGGGCGGTTTCCTGCAAGCCTTCATAACCCGCCCGCACCTGGTCCGGAAGGGCCGGGTCCCCCACCAGTACCCCCAGGGTTTCCATGATGCTGTACACCAGTCCCCGCGCGGCGCCGCGGGCGATATTCCCGTGCCGCAGGGCGTGGTCCACGTGGGCGAGGGCCGCTTCGAGGTGTTCGGGGTCGTGCTGGTCGGGCAAGGGCATGTCAATGGTGCCGGTGCCGGTAGGCCATGTGCCAGGCCCCCGCGGCCGCAGCCCAGGCCAGCACCTTGGCCACGGTCGACTGGAAGATCAGGAGGTCGAGCTGCAGCACCAGGGCGAACAGGGTGAGGTTCAGCGCGATGATGGCCAGCAGCGCGAAGATGATGTTGAAAGCGCTGAACATGATGGATTCCCAACCTTGCGCAATGAGAGGGGGTTTTAGGTCAGGATGACGCAAAGCGCCTTGTAATGCAAGTGTCACGCGCGGGGCAAAAAGAATCCCTCCGGCAGAAATGGAAGGGTGCCGGAGGGAAAGGGGGAAAAGGGTCAGGCGTTCAGGGTTCGGGCGGCTTCGCGCACCACGGGTTTGAGTGCGGTATCGCCATGGGACTGCAGGTATTCCAGGAAGGAGCGCTGCATGCGCGGTTCCCAGAATTTCCGGATATGGGCTGCCACGTCCCGGGCGGCCTGGTGCTGGTCGGGCATGGCTTCGAAAAAGGCGCCAATGTCGTTGGCCATCTTGATGAGATGCTGGGCGCGTGCGGTGGAATCGTGGTTCATGGGGGGTCTCGTCAGCGTTCGGTCAGTCGTTCGGGATGGGCGTAGGCCACGTGCCGGCCATTGCGGGCAAAACCCGCGAGGGTGAGGTTGAACTGTTCGGCCATGCGCACCGCCAGGGCCGTGGGGGCCGAAATGGCCACCAGGATGCCCACGCCGCGCTGGATGGTTTTCTGGACCATTTCGTAGCTGGCGCGGCTCGTGATGAGCACGCTGCCGCGGGTGGGGTCGAGGCGGGCTCCCGCCATCGCCCCGAACAGCTTGTCCAGGGCATTGTGGCGTCCCACGTCCTCGCGCGCCAGGACGATGCGTCCCGCGGCATCGAGCCAGAAGGCGGCATGGGTGGCCCCGGTGGCCTGCTGCAGGGACTGGTGGCGCGGCAGGTCTTCCAGGGCGGCCTCCAGGGCCGGGATGGACAGGGTGTGGGGGGTGGTCACGTCCGCCATGGGGCGAAACACCTGCGCCAGCCGTTCGGTGCCGCACAGGCCGCAACCGGTGCGCCCCGCCAGATTCTGGCGCTTATGTTCCAGGCGCGCGACGCAATGTTCGGGAATCGTGATCTGCACCCGGATGCCGGCACTGTATTCTTCCAGCGCGATGGCCGTGATGTCCTCGCGGTTTTCCACGATGCCTTCCGTGAGCGAGAACCCGATGGCGAAATCCTCCAGGTCGGCCGGGGTGGCGAGCATCACCACATGGGGCACGCCGTTGTACTCGAGCCCGATGGGCGTCTCCTCCGCCACCACGTCTTCCGCCGCGGCATAGTGGCCGCGCCAGCGTGCCACGGCCAGGGCCTGGCGGGTGGGGGTGAGGAGGGGCATGCCGTCCACGGGGGCCGTCCTACACTTTTTCCTGGAGCAGGCGCAACTGGTTGGCATTGAAGCGCTGGTACGCGTCCTGCCATTCCGAGGTGTGCATCACTTTCACCACCTGGACCGCCGTGACCTTGTATTCCGGGCAGTTGGTGGCCCAGTCGGAGTTGTCGGTGGTGATCACGTTGGCGCCCGATTCCGGGAAATGGAACGTGGTGTACACCACGCCCGGCTGCATGCGGTCGCTCACCCGCGCGCGCAGCACGGTTTCGCCGGCGCGGGACGTGATGCCCACCCAGTCGCCGTCCTGGATGCCGCGATCTTCGGCATCGTGCGGATGGAGGTCGAGGCGGTCTTCCTCGTGGAAGCGGACGTTTTCCGTGCGTCGCGTCTGCGCGCCCACGTTGTACTGGGACAGGATGCGCCCGGTGGTGAGCAACAGGGGGAAGCGCGGCGTGATCTTCTCGTCGGTGGGCACGTACTGCGTGGGCATGAAGCGGCCCTTGCCGCGCACGAAGCGGTCGATGTGCATGAGGGGCGTGCCTTCCGGGTTCTGGGCGTTGCAGGGCCACTGCACGCTGCCCAGCTGGTCCAGGCGGGTGTAGCTGACGCCGGAGAAGGTGGGCGTGAGGCGGGCGATTTCGTCCATGATTTCGGAGGGGTCCTCGTAGTGCATGGGGTACCCCAGGGCGTTGGACAAGGCCACCGTCACTTCCCAGTCCGCCAGGCCGGGCTTGGGCGCCATCACCTTGCGCACCCGGGAAATGCGGCGCTCGGCATTGGTGAAGGTGCCGTCCTTTTCCAGGAAGCTCGAGCCGGGCAGGAACACGTGGGCATACTTGGCGGTTTCGTTCAGGAACAGGTCCTGCACCACGATGCATTCCATGGCTTCCAGCGCGGCCGTCACATGCTGGGTGTTGGGGTCGGACTGCACGATGTCCTCGCCCTGGCAGTACAGGCCCATGAAGCTGCCGTCCAGGGCCGCCTCGAACATGTTGGGAATGCGCAGTCCCGGTTCCTTGCGCAGGGACAGTCCCCAGTCCTTTTCAAACAGCAGGCGGGTGGCGTCGTCGGACACATGCCGGTAGCCGGGGTATTCGTGGGGGAAGGACCCCATGTCGCAGGAGCCCTGCACGTTGTTCTGGCCGCGCAGGGGATTGACGCCCACGCCCTCGCGTCCGATGTTGCCGGTGGCCATGGCGAGGTTGGCGATGCCGATCACCATGGTGGAGCCCTGGGCATGTTCCGTCACGCCCAGGCCGTAGTAAATGGCCGCATTGCCGCCCGTGGCGTACAGCCGGGCCGCTTGGCGCACCAAGGCGGCAGGCACGCCGGTGACCGGTTCCATGGCTTCCGGGCTGTTGTCGGGACGGGCCACGAAATCGCGCCAGACGCGGAAGGACTCGGCGTCACAGCGTTCCTCCACGAAACGCTCGTTGACGAGGCCCTCGGTCACCACCACGTGCGCCAGGGCCGAGATCATGGCCACGTTGGTGCCCGGGCGCAGCTGCAGGTGAAAATCAGCCTGGACGTGGGCGCTTTGCACCAGTTCGATCTTGCGCGGATCCACCACGATCAGCCGGGCGCCTTCGCGCAGGCGTTTTTTCATGCGCGAGCCGAACACCGGATGGGCATCGGTGGGGTTGGCGCCGATCACCAGGATCACGTCGGAATGTTCCACCGACTTGAAGGTCTGGGTGCCTGCCGAAGTGCCGTAAGTCTGGCCCAGGCCGTAACCCGTGGGCGAGTGGCATACCCGCGCGCAGGTGTCCACGTTGTTGTTGTGGAAGGCAGCCCGCACCAGTTTCTGCACCAGGTAGGTTTCCTCGTTGGTGCAGCGCGAGGAGGTGATGCCTCCCACGGCGTCGGTGCCGTATTTTTCCTGGAGGCGGCGGAACTCGCTGGCGGCGTGCGCAATGGCCGTTTCCCAGCTCACTTCCTGCCACGGGTCGGTGATCTTGCTGCGGATCATGGGCTTGAGGATGCGGTCCTTGTGGGTGGTGTAGCCCCAGGCGAAGCGGCCCTTCACGCAGGCATGGCCTTCGTTGGCCTTGCCGTCCTTCCAGGGCGTCATGCGCACCACTTCGTTGCCCTTCATTTCGGCCTTGAAGCCGCAGCCCACGCCGCAGTAGGCGCAGGTGGTGATGACGCTGTGGTCCGGCAGGCCGGCGTCGATCACGGATTTCTCCATGAGGGTGGCAGTGGGACAGGCATTGACGCAGGCCCCGCAGGACACGCATTCCGACCCCATGAACGGTTCGCTTTCGCCGGGCGAGACCCGGGAGGCGAAGCCGCGGCCGGAAATGGTGAGGGCGAAGGTGCCCTGGGTTTCCTCGCAGGCGCGCACGCAGCGGTTGCACACGATGCATTTGGAGGGATCGTAGGCAAAATAGGGGTTGGACAGGTCGGCCTGGTCCTTGAGGTGGTTGAGGCCTTCATAGCCGTAGCGCACTTCGCGCAGCCCCACGGCGCCGGCCATGTCCTGCAGCTCGCAGTCGCCGTTGGTGGGACAGGTGAGGCAATCCAGGGGATGGTCGGAAATGTACAGTTCCATCACGCCGCGGCGCAGCTGGGCCAGCCGGGGCGACTGGGTGCGCACCACCATGCCGGCTTCCGCCGGGGTCGTGCAGGAGGCGGGAAAGCCGCGCCGTCCTTCGATTTCCACCAGGCACAGGCGGCACGAGCCAAAAGGTTCCAGGCTGTCGGTGGCGCACAGTTTGGGAATCTGGGTGCCTGCCTGGACGGCGGCACGCATCACCGAAGTGCCTTGCGGCACGGTCACGGCGAAGCCGTCGATCTGCAGGGTGACGGCGGTGTCGGACACGCGTTCCGGCGTACCAAAATCCACGTCGTCGTAATGGGGATGGGTATCCATGGCAATACTCCTCAGGCAGCCTGGTGCGTGGTGGCACGCAGGTGGAAATCTTCGGGGAAATGGTCCAGCGCCGACAGCACGGGGTAGGGGGTCATGCCCCCCATGGCGCAGAGGGACCCGTTCAGCATGGTGTCGCACAGGTCGCGCAGCAGCTGGGTCTGGGCCGGCGCCTCGGCAGGTGTTGCCTGCAGGCGCGCAATGACTTCCGCGCCGCGGGTGGAACCGATGCGGCAGGGGGTGCATTTGCCGCAGGACTCGATGGCGCAGAATTCCATGGCATAGCGGGCCTGTTCGGCCATGTCCACCGTGTCGTCGAACACCACCAGCCCGCCGTGGCCCAGCACCGCGTTCTTGGCGGCCAGTGCCTCGTAGTCCATGGGCAGGTCGAGCAGGGCATCGGGCAGGTAAGCGCCCAGGGGCCCGCCGATCTGCACGGCCCGTACCGGGCGGCCGCTGTGGGTGCCGCCGCCGAAATCGGCGATGAGCTGACGGGCGGTGACGCCAAAGGCCTTTTCCACCAGGCCGCCCTGGCGGATGTTGCCGGCGAGCTGGAAGGGTAGCGTGCCGCGTGAGCGGCCCATGCCGAAGTCGGCATAGGCCTTGGGGCCCCGCGCCAGGATGAAGGGCACGGCCGCCAGGGTGAGCACGTTGTTGATGACCGTAGGCTTCCCGAACAGGCCGGCCAGGGCGGGCAGGGGGGGTTTGGCGCGCACGATGCCGCGCTTGCCTTCAAGGCTTTCCAGCAACGCAGTTTCCTCGCCGCACACGTAGGAGCCGGCCGCCTTGCGCACCGTGATCCGGAACGCCTTGCCGGAGCCCAGCACGTCGTCGCCCAGGAAGTGGGCCGCCGTGGCCCGTTGCACTGCTTCCTCCATGACCTGCACCGCGTCGGGGTATTCGGAGCGGATGTACACGTAGCCCCGGGTGGCGCCCACGGCGAGGCCAGCAATGGTCATGCCCTCGATCAGCAGGTAGGGGTCGCCTTCC
>JAKBAT010000004.1 GCA_021808815.1 Pseudomonadota bacterium | reverse complement strand
TTTTCGCTCAGCTCCTGGCCCAGGCTGGTCAACCCCTGGATCAATTGCTCTTTCGACACAATGCGCTGCGCATGAATGGCCAGATACTCCAACACTCCCCATTCCCGACCCGACAACTCCAGCGGTACGCCGTGCAGAAAGGCCCGCTTGCCCGCCGTATCCAGCTCCAGCGCCCCCAGGCAGAAGCGGGCACTGGCGGCGGATCCCGTGCTGCGCCGGATCAGGGCACGCAACCTGGCCTGGAGTTCGGTCATGGCCACGGGTTTTACCAGATAGTCGTCTGCCCCCAGGTCGAGGCCCTGCACCCGGTCTTCCACGGCGTCGCGCGCCGTGAGAATCAGGACCGGCAGGGTACGCCCGCGCAAGCGCAACGCCCGCACCACCTCGTAGCCATCACGATCGGGCAGCCCGAGATCCAGCACGATGGCATCGAAGCTTTCGCCGTCAAGCAGATGCAACGCATCGCCCACCGTCCCCACCCAGTCCGTCGCAAAGCCGGCATGCACCAGGGATGCCGACATGGCCCTGCCCAGGGTTTGGTCATCCTCCACGACGAGTACCCGCATTGCTGTCAGCTCCATGTCAGAAAATACCGGCACAATGCGCCAGCACTCCTCGACCGGATTTTATCCCGGTTTACAGGACGACATGGAAAACCGGAGCAAAAAGAGACGCTTCCCGATGCATCTTGCCAACCTGACCACTGGTGTGTGTGCCCTGCTGGCCGCCACAGCCTTTTCCGGCTGTGCCGTGGGGCCCGACTACAAGCGCCCCGACGTGCCCGCCAGCGCGGGTTACGCACCGCACCAATCCGTCGCGCAACTGGCAGATGCCCCTCGCACCCCGTCCGATGCACAACGTTTCAACGTGCGCACCTCAATCCCTTTCGACTGGTGGACGCTGTTCCAGTCGCCGCCACTCAACGCCCTGATCGAGCGGGCATTCAAGGCAAATCCCTCCATCGAGGCCGCCCAGGCCGCCCTGCGCCAGGCCCAGCAAAACAGCCTGGCCCAGCAGGGGTTCTTCTATCCCTCCCTGGGCCTGGAGTACCTGCCCACACGCAACAAGCTGGCCGGCAACATGGGAGGCAACTCACCAGGCCTGCAAGGCAATGGCACCGTCATCCAAACCTATTCCAACCCCTCCGGACCTGCTCCCTACAACGGACCGGTCTATTACAACTTCCATACGGCCCAGGTCACGCTGAACTATGCCCCGGACGTATTTGGCGGCAACCGCCGCCAGGTGGAATCCCTCGACGCCCAGGTGGAGCAGCAGCAATTCCAGCTGGAAGCCGCCTACATCACGCTGGCTTCCAACGTGGTGGCCGCCGCACTGGAGGAGGCCTCCCTGCGCGCCCAGATCAGTGCCATGGAACGGATCGTGGAGGATAACCGGCAACTGCTGTCCATTGCCCGACATCAGCTCGAATTTGGCGCCATTACCGGCATCGATGTCGCCAACCAGCAATTCGCCCTGTCCCAGGCGGAACAGGCCCTGATTCCCCTGCAGCAGCAGCTGGAACTGACGCGCGACCTCCTGCGCGTGCTGGCAGGCCAGCCTCCCGGCGAAGAACTGGCGGAAACCTTCACGCTGTCCTCCCTGCATCTGCCGGAAGAACTTCCCCTCAGCATCCCCTCCGCCCTGGTGGAGCAACGCCCTGACGTACGGGCCGCCGAAGCCCAGATGCATGCCGCCAATGCCCAGGTGGGCGTGGCGCTGGCCAACCGCTTTCCGCAATTTTCCATCACCGGCCTGATGGGAGGCACCGCTTCCGTCCCCAGCCAGATGTTCCAGACCGGCGGCGGATTCTTCAACCTGATCGGGGACATCACACTCCCCGTGTTCGATGGGGGCACCCTGAGCGCACGCGAACAGGCGGCGCGGGAAGCCCTGGCCCAGGCTGCGGCCCAATACAGGAGCACGGTGCTGGCGGCATTCCAGAATGTGGCCGATACCCTCCATGCCATCCAGTCCGATGCCGCCGCCTTCCAGGCAGCCCGACAGGCCACCGAGGCGGCACAGCGGATGCATGACATCACCCACAAGCAGCTAGAGGCGGGGCAGGTGAGCTATGGCGTCCTGCTCGCGGCAGACCAGACCTTGCAGCAGGCCACGATCACGTTCCTGCAAACCCAAACCAACCGCCTGGGGGACTCTGCCGCCCTCTACCAGGCCTTGGGCGGCGGATGGTGGCATCGTCCGGGGGCGCCCAGCCTGCAACCCAGCCAGGGAGACCCTGCCCCATGAAAATCCGGCCTTTTCGCAACACACCAGGGTTCTGGGCCCTCTCCGCCCTTCTCCTGGCCATTGGACTGTATGGGGGCTGGCCGCTTCTGGCCGTGTCCGGCAACGACACGGCAGACAAGCCTGCCCCACCCTCCGCCCAGGAAGGTCACCTGGACCTGACCGACTCCCAGGTCGGGCAAATCCGGGTGCAAACCGTGGAGGTGCGCGATTTCACGCCCAAACAGGATGCCGTGGGCAACATTGCCTTCAACGATGACCGCACCGTTCCGGTCTTTCCCACCTACCCCGGAAAAATCACGGAAATCTCCACGGACGTGGGACAGGACGTCAAAAAAGGCGACCCCCTGTTTGCCGTGGACAGCCCGGATTTGCTGCAAGCCGAGTCCACCCTGATTGCGGCCGCCGGAGTGCGCGACCTCACCGCACGTGCGCTGGAACGCGCGCAACAGCTGTTTGCCGTGGAGGGCATTGCCAAAAAAGACCTGCAACAGGCCGTCTCCGACCAGCAAAGCGCCGAAGGCGCCTACCAGGCGGCACGGGATGCCGTACGCATTTTCGGGAAACCGGAAGCCCAGATCGATCGCATCATTGCAGAACGACGGGTGGATGCCGCCCTGTGGGTACATAGCCCCATCAGTGGCCGCATCACGGCCCGCAGTGCTGCACCGGGCGTGCTGGCACAACCCGGCACGCTGCCGGCACCCTTCACCGTGGCCGACATCAGCCTCATGTGGATGGTGGCCAACGTCCCCGAAACGGACCTGCCCGCGCTACGCCTGGGACAGCCCGTGGAAGTCACCCTGATGGCCTACCCCGGACAGGTTTTCTCGGGCAAGATCACATTGATCGGCGCTTCGGTCGATCCCAACACCCATCGCGTCCTGGTACGTTCGGAAATACGGGATCCGAAGCACGCCTTGCGTCCGGGCATGCTGGCCAACTTCGTCATTTATGCCGGCGCCATCCAGCATTCTCCGGCCGTTCCCGTGGACAGCGTGGTCCGGGAGAACGATGGATCCATGACCGTCTGGGTGACGGAAAACCGCCGCCGGTTCTTCAAGCGCGCCGTTACCCTGGGCTTGCAGCAGGACGGCTGGAACCAGATCGTTCAGGGGCTTCAGCCAAAGGAAATGGTCGCCACGGAAGGCGCCGTGTTCCTGAGCCATGCCTACGACACGGAAACGCACTGAGTCATGTTCAAGAACCTGCTGGCATTTTCACTCAGCCGCCGCCCCATCATCCTGATCCTGTTGCTGGCCTTCACCGGGGCCGGACTGTTTGCCTATTACCGCCTGAATGTGGAGGCTTACCCCAACCCGGCGCCGGTGATCCTTGAAATCACCGCCCAGTCCCCGGGACTGTCGGCCGAGGAAATGGAACGCTATTACACGATTCCCATGGAAGTGGGGCTCGCGGCAACGCCAGGGATCGAAGTGATCCGTTCCACCTCCTTCACCGGGCTGTCATTCCTGCGGGTCACGTTCAATTACGGCATCGACTATTATTTCGCCTATACCCAGGCCGCCCTGAACCTGCAACAGAACGTCAACCTCCCCAATAACGTGGTGCCGCAAATACAGGCCTCGAGCCTGGTGGGCGAAGTGTTTCGCTACCAGCTGGTAGGCCCTCCCGGTTTTGGTCTGACCAACCTGCGCACCGTGCAGGACTGGATCGTGCAGCGACGCCTGCTGACGGTGCCCGGCGTGGTGCAGGTCAATACCTGGGGTGGAACCACCAAGGAATTCGAAGTCGAAGCCGACCTGCACAAACTGGAAGCTTACTCGGTCACGGTGCCCCAACTCCTTGCCGCCATCGGCAATGCCAATATCAACGTGGGCGGGCGTACCATCAATTTCGGCCAGCAGTCCGTCAACATCCGTGGCATCGGCCTGATTGACACTGGCGGCACCGTCGACCTGACCCGGGGAACGCACGTGGCCGACATCGAAAACATCGTGCTCGCCCAGAAAAACGGCGTCCCGGTCCGGGTTGCCGACGTTGCCCAGGTTTCCGTCGGGCATGTCCCCCGTCTGGGCAGGGCAGGTCGCGACAAGGATGACGACGTGGTGGCGGCCATCGTGGTCATGAACCGCACCATGCAAACCAACGAGGTGGTCGCCCGCATCAAGACGGAAGTGGAAAACATCAACCATGACGGCACATTGCCGGCAGGCGTGCATCTGGTGCCCTTTTATGACCGCACCTCCCTGGTCTCCGTCACCACCCATACGGTGGTACATAACCTGATTTTTGGCTGCCTGCTGGTGTTTTTCATCCAGTGGATATTTCTGGGGGACCTGCGCAGCGCCATCATTGTCAGTGCCAACATTCCCTTCGCACTGTTTTTCAGCATCATCATCCTGGTGCTCGCCGGCGAATCCGCCAACCTGCTGTCCCTGGGCGCCGTCGATTTCGGCATCATCGTGGATTCGGCCGTCATCATGGTGGAAAACATCTTCCGCAATTTCCAGAAAAAAGTGGATGCGCGCACGGAGCTGCTGCATGACCAGGCACAAAGCGGTTATCGCCAACTGCTCATGAGCCACGGTTGGACCAATCGCCTGCGCCTGATTTTCGTCAGTGCCATCCAGGTGGACCGGGCCATCCTGTTTTCCACCGCCATCACCGTCGCCGCGTTCATTCCCCTGTTTACCATGCAGGGCGTGGAAGGGCAGATTTTCGGTCCCATGGCCCGCACCTACGGTTACGCCCTGGCCGGCGCACTGCTGGCCACCTTCACGATCACCCCGGTACTGACCTCTTTCCTGCTGCCCCAACAGGTCCATGAACGGGAAACCCTGCTGGTGGAACGGCTGCGCGGCCTGTACCGCCCCGTCCTGCGCTGGGCGCTCACCCACGTTCGTACCACGGTGCTCATCGGGGTTGCGTTCCTGCTGCTATCCGTGGGGCTGTTCGCCCGAACCGGCTCGGAATTCCTGCCCGCACTGGAAGAAGGCAACCTGTGGATCCGGGCCACACTGCCGCCGACCATCTCCCTGGAAGCCGGCATGCCCGTTGTGGACAAGATGCGCCGCATCCTGATCCGCCATCCGGAAGTGATCACGGCCGTGTCGCAACACGGGCGCCCCGATAACGGCAGCGATGCCGCCGGTTTTTACAATGCCGAGTTCTTCGTACCGCTGAAACCCTTCGACGAATGGCCTGCGGACATGACCAAGAAAAAGCTGATCGACCAGATCCAGAAGGAATTCAGCAGTGAATTCACCGGCGTGGAGCTCAATTTCTCCCAGTACATCCAGGACAACGTGGAAGAAGGCCTCTCCGGCATCAAGGGGGCCAATTCCATCAAGATCCTGGGCCCTGACCTCGCCGTACTGGAAAAACTGGCGGACCAGGTGCAGGCGGAAATGGCAAAAATCAAGGGGATTACCGACCTGGGCGTATTCCGCGTGCTGGGCCAGCCCAACCTCAATGTCACGGTGGACCGTGCCAAGGCCGCCCGGTACGGACTCAATACCGGCGACGTCAATACCGTCGTGCAGGCAGCCCTGGGCGGCACCCAGGCCACCACGGTATATGAAAGCGATCGCCAGTTCGCCCTGACCGTGCGCCTCTCGCCCGAAGAACGCAAGGATCTCGCAGCCGTGGGCCATATCAAGGTGGGATATACCGCCCCCAGCGGGGATATGGCCTACATTCCCCTGAGCGAACTGGCCACCATTTCCCTCGACACGGGCGCCTCCTACATTTACCACGAAAAAAACCAGCGCTTCATCCCGATCAAGTTCAGTGTGCGCGGACGCGATCTGGGGAGTACCGTCGCTGAAGCCCAGGCAAAAATCGAACAGAAGGTCATCCTGCCCTCAGGCTACCGGATGTTGTGGTCGGGCGAATTCGAAGAACTGCAACTCGCCAAGAAGCGGCTGGAATTCATTTTGCCTGTCGCCATCATCATCATCGTGGTGCTGCTCTATACGCTGTTCAGCTCGATCCGCGACAGCCTGCTGGCACTCGCCGCCATTCCCTTTTCCATTGCCGGGGGCATTTTCGCCTTGTATGTGACCGGGCTGCATTTCAGCATTTCAGCTGCCATCGGTTTCGTCTCCCTGTTCGGGGTGTCGGTCATGAACGGCATCCTGGTCATCACCTATTACAACCACCTGGTGGTGGGGGGCATGCCCCCCGTGGAAGCCATGTTCCAGGCTGCGGAACAACGCATGCGCCCCATGCTGATGACCGCCCTGTCTGCCTGTATCGGATTGCTGCCGGCTGCCCTGTCTTCGGGGATAGGCAGCCAGGTCCAGAAACCCCTGGCCACCGTGGTGGTGGGGGGCATGCTGCTGGGCCCGATCATGCTGCTCGTGGTGGCACCGGCCCTGCAAATTCTTTTCCTGGGCAAGACAAGGCCTCCTGCAGCGCTTCCCGAAAATGAATGAGGCGGTTTACCAAAAGTCCTTGAGCCGTTCCCGGTAGTTCAAGGCTTCGGCCAACGCAGGCAGGGCAACCCGCCCGGTACCGTCCAGATCGGCCACGGTGCGTGCCACACGCATCACCCGATGAATGGCGCGCGCCGACAGGGCGAAACGTTGTGCTGCCTCGCCAAGGAAACGCCGGCTTTCCGCATCGAGTCCCAGCGCTTCCTCCAGCGCCGATCCTTCCAGTCTTGCATTGGGCTGTCCCTGACGCCGTTGCTGGCGCGCTGCCGCCGCCTCCACACGCCTGCGCATACGTGCGCTGCTTTCCGCTGCGACCCCGGGGTGCAGTTCCCGTGAGTCCAGGGCCGGCACTTCGACCACCAGATCGATGCGATCCAGCAATGGCCCGGAAATGCGGCGCAAATAGCGTTGCACCTGCTGGGGCGAACAGTGGCAACGCCCTGAGGGGTGTCCGCGGTAGCCACAGGGGCATGGATTCATGGCGGCAATCAGCTGGAAACGCGCCGGGTATGTCGTCTTTCTGGAGGCGCGTGAAATGGAGATCACCCCGGTTTCCATGGGTTCCCGCAACGCTTCCAGAACCGGTCGATCGAATTCGGCCATTTCATCCAGATGGAGGGTACCCCCATGGGCCAGCGTGATTTCACCTGGCCGGGAATGAAGCCCCCCTCCGGTCATGGCCACCAGTGTGGCACTATGGTGGGGATGCCTGAAAGGACGACGGCGCCAGTGTTCCAGACACAGGTTTTCGCCGTCTGCAGAGAGGATGGCCGCAGAGATCAGCGCCTCCTCATCACTCATGGCCGGGCAAATCCCCGGAAACCGTGTTGCCAGCATGGATTTTCCGGAACCGGGAGGCCCCAGCATCAACACGTGATGTCCTCCCGCGGCTGCAATTTCCAAAGCGCGCCTGGCTTGTCGCTGCCCGTAGACCTCTGCCATGTCGGGATATTCCGGCATCACAGGCGTCACCGCCGGTAATGGCTCCAGACGATGCCCGCCGGACAGATGGTGGCAGACATCCTTCAGATGGACTGCCGGGATGATGTGGGCACCCCCGGCCAGCGTCCCTTCAGGAGCGCTGGCGGCGGGCAGTACAAACCGGTGTTGCTGGCCTCCTGCCGCCATCGCCATGGGCAATGCGCCCCGTACGGAACGCAATTCGCCGCTCAAGGCCAGTTCGCCCACAAATTCGTGCGTGCCCAGATCGGAGGTCGGCAACTGGTCCGAAGCCGCCAGGATGCCGATGGCAATGGGCAGATCGAAACGGCTGGACTGTTTGGGCAGATCGGCCGGTGCAAGATTGACTGTGATGCGGCGCTGGGGAAACCGGAAGCCGCAATTGGCCAGGGCCGCTCGTACCCGTTCGCGGCTTTCTCTCACCTCCGTATCCGGCAAACCCACCAGACTAAACTGGGGCAGGCCGCTGGCCAGATAGACTTCCACCCGAACCAGGGGAGCCGCCACCCCCACCAGCGCACGGCTGTACACCACAGCAAAGGTCACGGTTTTCCCACACAGACGGACAGACCCCGTAGTGTGGTGGTGGCAGGAAGCGAGAGTGGTGTGAAAACGGGAGCGGATTGCCGCTCAGAGCATTCCCAGGGTCAGCATGGCGGCTTCACTCATGCGGTCACGGGTCCAGGGCGGGTCCCATACCAGTTCCACCTTGGCACTGTTGATGCCCGGCACTTCCATGACGCGCCGCTCCACTTCCCCTGGAAATGTCTGGGCCACGGGGCAACCGGGCGCTGTCAGCGTCATCTGGATGTCGGCATGGGCCGATTCGGGGTCGATGGACAGGCCATAGATCAGGCCCAGGTCGTAAATGTTGACCGGGATTTCAGGATCGAAAACGGTCTTGAGCGCCTCGATGAGGGAGAGTTCCAGTGCCTCGCGCGCACTGGGCGCCTCCGCCTGGGACGCTGCTTCCTGATCCGGTTTACCCAACCATTCGAAAACCGACATGATTACTCCGTAGACACCGGCTGTGATGCATTCTTGAGTGCCGCGTTGAGTGTGTGCCAGGCCAGCGTGGCACATTTCACGCGGGCCGGAAATTCGCTGACCCCCGCCAGAACGGCCAGCTTGCCCAGATCTACCGACGTGATCTCTCCCATCACCATGTGGTGAAAACCCTCAAACAGGACAGCCGCCTCGGCCTCGGATTTTCCTATCAGGGCTTCCGTCATGAGGGAGGCGGAAGCCGTGGAAATGGCACATCCGGCCCCTTCGAAACGCGCTTCCCGGATCACCCCGTCCTCCACCCGCAGATGCAGGGTCAGGCGATCCCCGCACAGCGGGTTGAAACCGTCCGCGTGCCGGTTGGCCGTCGCGAGCGGTCCGAAATTCCGGGGATGGCGGTTGTGATCGAAAATCACTTCCTGGTACAGGTCACGCAAATCGCTCATTTCAAAAATAGCTCCTCGACCCGGCGCAATGCCCGGAACAGGGCATCCACTTCCCCGATCGTGTTATACATCGCAAAGGAGGCCCGGGCCGTGGCCGGGACCTGGTAGCGATCCATGACCGGCATGGCACAGTGGTGTCCGGTGCGGATCGCCACCCCTTCCCGATCCAGGATCGTGCCGATATCGTGAGGGTGCACCCCTTTCATCACGAAGGACAGGACACCCACTTTGCCGGGTGCCGTTCCCACGCATGTGAGACCTTCGAAAGCTTCGGCCTGTTGCGTGGCATGGGCGAGCAGCCGGTCCTCGTGACGTGCCACGGCATCGAGGCCGATGTGCTGCAAAAAATCGATGGCAGCGCCAAGACCGATGGCTCCCGCAATATGCGGGGTCCCTGCTTCGAACTTGTAGGGCAGGCTGTTGTACGTGGTTTTTTCAAACGTCACCTGGGCAATCATGTCGCCACCCCCCTGGTAAGGGGGCATGCGTTCCAGCAAGGCCTGTTTTCCGTAGAGCACGCCAATGCCGGTGGGTCCGTACAGCTTGTGCCCGGAAAACACGTAAAAATCGCAGTCGAGCGCCACCACGTCCACGGGCTGATGGGCCACTGCCTGGGCACCGTCCACCAGCACGACGGCTCCCACGCGGTGTGCCTGCCGCACAATATCCGCCACGGGATTGACCGTGCCCAAGGCATTGGAGACCTGGGTAATGCCCACCAGGCGTGTGCGTGGCCCGATCATGGCATCGACGGCACCCGGCACCAGGGCGCCCCGGGCATCGATGGGAATCACTTTCAGAATGGCGCCCGTGGCTTCGCACAGCAGTTGCCAAGGCACGATGTTGGCATGATGCTCCATTTCGCTGATCAGGATCTCGTCCCCGGGCGCCAGGGATTGGCGCCCCCAGCTATGGGCCACCAGATTGATGGCCTCGGTGGCGCCGCGCGTGAAAATGATTTCTTCGCGCCGGGCGGCCCCGATGAATGCCCGTACCTTGTCGCGCGCCCCTTCGAAGGCATCCGTCGCCTCCTGGCTCAAGGCATGCACGCCGCGGTGGATGTTGGCATTCAGGGTCTCGTAGTAATGGCGCTCCGCCTCGATCACCGCCAGCGGTTTCTGGGTGGTTGCCGCACTGTCCAGATACACCAGCGGGCGGCCATGGACCTGGCGCTGCAGAATCGGAAACTGTCGGCGCAAGGCTTCCACCTCAAACATGATCACGGCTCCGCACCAGCTGCTCCAGGGCTTCCCGCACTGCCGGCACAGGCACGCTGGCGACAATATCCAGGGCAAAAGCTTCGATCAGCAAGGCCCGCGCCAGATCGGCCCCAATCCCCCGGGAACGCAGGTAGAACCACTGCGACTCGTCGAGCTGCCCCACGGTGGTGCCGTGGCTGCATTTGACATCGTCGGCAAAGATTTCCAGCTGGGGCTTGGTATCCACTTCCGCCTGGTCGGACAGGAGCAGGTTGTGGTTGGTCTGCTGCGATACCGTATGCTGGGCATCGCGAGCCACGCGGATTTTGCCATTGAAGACCGCGCGACCGTTGCCTTCCAGGACTCCCTTGAAACATTCTTCGCTGGAACAATCCGGGCTGTCGTGACGGATGCTGGTATGGAAATCCTGCAATTCGCGGCCCGCCACCCGATAGAGTCCCTTCAGCACCACACCCGCCCCGGGTTCAGCCAGGACGGTTTCCATGTCATTGCGCCCGAAAACCCCCGACAGGGCAAAGGCATGGGATTCCAGGCGGCTGTCACGCTGCTGGTGTGCCTGCAGGGCACCGATGTGGTAAGTCCCTGCCCCTTCCTGTTGCAGCTTCAGGTGCGTCAGTGCGGCACCGGCCCCCAGGTGGAGGCTCGTGACCTGATTGAGGAAGCAGGGCGCATCGGTCAGGCCCAGATACTGTTCGACCACCGTCAGACGAGCGCCTTCTGCCACCTGCACCACGTTGGCCAGGTGATGGACCTGGTGGCCCGCAGACGTCACATGCAGGATCAGCAACGGTTCTTCCAGGCAGGCTCCCGCCTCGGCAGACGCCCAGACGCCATCGGCCATGAAGGCCGCGTTCAGCGCTGCAAACGGCGTCCGGGCCCGGACCGTCCCGAGAAACGCCTGCAAAGCGGCACTGCGTTCCGCTGTCTGGGTGGAAAGGGCCTGCACATGGATGCCCGCCGGCAAGGGCCCCAGACGCGACAATTGGGGCTGGTACGTCCCATCCACGAAGACCAGACGGTGCCGGGCTTCCGGCAACAGTGCCCGGATACGCAGAGTGTCCCATTCCAGAGGCGCCGCGGCACGGGGCCCGCAGGGCAGCCGCAATTTTTCAAGGGCGGCCAGGCTGGTGTACTTCCATTCCTCATGCCGGGCGGTGGGGAATCCGCCTGCCGCAAAATGGTCCCATCCGGCCTGCCGCCATGCCTGCCACTGCGGCGAATCCTGCCAGGGCAGGGAGGGGGCCAGGCGTTCGAACTCGGCCAGGTAATGTGCGATCGCCGTGCTCATGTTGCGGACGACTTGCCTTCCGGGGCTTCACTGCCCAGCCAGGCGTAACCCTGCTTTTCCAGCTCATGGGCGAGCTCGGGGCCCCCTGAGCGGACGATCCGCCCTCCTGCCAGCACATGCACGAAATCCGGTGTGATGACCTCCAGCAGCCGCTGGTAATGGGTCACCAGGATCATGGCTCGTTCCGGGTGGCGCAGGCTATTGACCCCATTGGCCACGATCTTGAGCGCATCGATGTCCAGCCCCGAGTCGGTTTCGTCCAGGATCGACAGGGTAGGTTCCAGCACGGCCATCTGGAGAATTTCGTTGCGTTTTTTTTCCCCGCCCGAAAACCCTTCATTGACGGCACGGTAGAGCATGGATTCGCTCATTTCCATCAGTTTCATTTTGTCCTTGACCAGTGCCAGGAATTCCATGGCATCCAGTTCCGGCAACCCCCGATGTTTGCGCTGGGCATTGAGTGCCGCCTTGAGCAGGTAGACGTTGCCCACGCCCGGAATTTCCACCGGGTACTGGAATGCCAGGAAAACACCTGCCCGTGCCCGTTCTTCCACTTCCATGGCGAGCAGGTCCTGTCCCAGATACTGGACGCTGCCCGCCGTCACGGTCATGTTTTCCCGACCGGCCAGCACATTGGACAGCGTGCTCTTGCCCGATCCGTTCGGCCCCATGATGGCATGCACTTCGCCAGCCCGGACGGTGAGATTGATACCTTTGAGGATGGGTTTGTCACCCACCGCTGCGTGCAACTCTTTGATGATCAACATGCGAGAGGATTCCTGGTACGTTACGATCAACCAACACTGCCTTCGAGGCTGACACCCAGAAGCTTCTGGGCCTCCACCGCGAATTCCATTGGCAATTCCTTGAACACTTCCTTGCAAAAACCGTTCACGATCATGGAAACGGCATCTTCCATGGACAGGCCCCGTTGTCGGCAGAAGAACAGCTGGTCTTCGCCGATACGGGAAGTGGAGGCTTCATGCTCCACCTTGGCCGATGCATTCTTCACTTCGATATAGGGAAAGGTGTGGGCGGCACAGCGGTCGCCCAGCAGCAGGGAATCGCACTGGGTGTAATTGCGGGCCCCGCTTGCAGCCCGGGCAATGCGCACCAGGCCACGGTAGGCCTGTTGTCCGTAACCTGCGGAAATACCCTTTGAAATGATGGTGCTACGGGTATTCTTGCCCATGTGGATCATTTTCGTGCCCGTATCGGCCTGCTGCCGGTGGTTGGTCAGCGCCACCGAGTAGAACTCGCCCACGGCATGATCCCCGCGCAAAATGACGCTGGGGTACTTCCAGGTGATGGCCGACCCGGTTTCCACCTGTGTCCAGGAAATCTTGGAATGCGCACCACGGCAGTCACCGCGCTTGGTCACGAAGTTGTAGATGCCACCGCGCCCTTCCTTGTCACCGGGATACCAGTTCTGCACGGTGGAGTATTTGATCTGGGCATTTTCCAGGGCCACCAGTTCCACCACGGCCGCATGCAGCTGGTTTTCGTCGCGCATGGGCGCAGTACACCCTTCCAGGTAACTGACATAGGCGCCCTGGTCGGCGATGATGAGCGTGCGTTCGAATTGGCCCGTGTTCTTGGCGTTGATGCGGAAATAGGTGGACAGCTCCATGGGGCAGCGTACCCCCGGCGGGATGTACACGAAGGAACCATCGCTGAATACCGCGGAATTCAGTGCCGCGTAGAAATTGTCCTGGACCGGTACCACTGTCCCCAAATACTGTCGGACCAGTTCGGGATGGTGTTGCACGGCTTCGGAAAAGGAACAGAAAATGATGCCATGTTCGGCCAGTTTGTCCTTGAACGTGGTGGCGACCGAAACACTGTCGAAAACGGCATCCACGGCCACGCCGGCAAGAATGGCGCGCTCGTGCAGGGGAATTCCCAGCTTCTCGTAGGTTTTCAGCAGCTCGGGATCCACTTCCTCCAGGCTTTTGGGCCCGTCTTTCTGGGATTTCGGCGCCGAATAGTAAATGATGTCCTGGTAATCGATGGGGGGATGATGCACGCTGGCCCACTGTGGCGGGCTCATTTCCAGCCAGCGGCGATAGGCCGCGAGACGCCACTCGAGCAGGAATTCCGGCTCGTTCTTCTTGGCGGAGATCATGCGCACCGTTTCTTCCGAAAGGCCCCGTGGCAACGTGTCAGCTTCCACTGCCGTTTCGAAACCGTGCTGGTATTCCTGGCTGATGATGTCTTCCAGGGTTGAGGAGGTGTCGCTCATGGTTGACTCACCGGTTGTGTGGAGGGGCGTGCGAACATTCGGATCGGTTGGGATGGCACGGTCATTTCGGCCAGGGTGACCTCCGCCAGGGCATCGTTGACGGCCTGGCTGATGCGTTGCCAGTTGGTTTTGACGGAGCAGGAGCGTTCACGGTGGCAATTTCCCGGCTGGGCCGCTGTTCCGCAGTCCGTCAGCCCCACCGGCCCCTCCAGGGCGCCGATGATGTCCACCATCGTGATGGCAGCCGCCGGCCTCGCCAGGGCATACCCCCCCCTGATCCCACGCTGGGAGTCCAACAGCCCGCCGCGGGCGAGCAACTTCAGCAGCTTGTTGGCCGTGGGCTGGGCAATCCCCATTGCCTGGGCAATTTCCTGGGCAGCGTGCAAGCGCAACGGATCCCGGGCAAGATACGTCATGAGGAGAATTCCGTAGTCTGTCAATTTACCGATGCGGATCATGTGGGTGCTTGACGAAAAAATGAATTAAATTTTAATGGGTTACTTATACAGTACCATTATAGTACGATTTATGGCCCTTTAGCAATGCAATGCCGGGCAGGTAGAATCGGCATGTTACGTTCCACAGGATGACCATGGTTCCTCATTTGACGACCGCTCTCTCCGGCCCCCTGCAGTTGCTCGAACAGGAGATTCTGGGGGCAATGCCCACCATCGAACACTGGTTCCGCCAGCAGTGGCAAAACCACTCGGCACCTTTCTATACGTCGGTGGACCTGCGCAATTCCGGTTTCAAGCTGGCCCCGGTGGACACCAACCTCTTCCCTGGCGGATTCAACAACCTGCGCCCCGAATTCGAGCCTTTGTGCGTCCAGGCAGTCATGACTGCGGTGGAGAAAATCTGTCCGGATACCCGCCAGTTTCTCCTGATTCCCGAAAACCACACACGCAATGCGTTCTACCTGCAGAATGTGGCGGCACTCAAGTCCATCCTCCAGCGCGCCGGCTTTGCCGTGCGCATCGGAAGCCTTCTGCCCGAGATTACGGCACCCACCCCCCTGGAACTGCCGGGAGGGCAGCACCTGGTGCTGGAGCCCGTACGGCGTCAGGGAAACCGGCTCACCCTGGAGGACTTCGATCCTTGCGCCATCCTTCTCAACAATGACCTTTCGGGCGGCATTCCGGCTGTACTGCAGGGCCTGGCCCAACCCGTGGTGCCCCCCCTGTACGCCGGATGGAGCACACGACGAAAATCCCGGCATTTTGCTGCCTACGACGGGGTGGCTAAATCGTTTGCCGCCCTGGTGGGCATCGATCCCTGGTGGATCAACCCCTATTTTTCCCGGTGTGGCCAGGTGGACTTCTCCGACCGGCAGGGGCTGGACTGCCTGTCGGAGCAGGTGGAGACCCTGCTGGGCAAAATCCGCGCCAAGTATGCGGAAAACAACATCCGCGATGAACCCTTCCTGATCATCAAGGCCGATGCAGGCACCTATGGCATGGGGATCATGACGGTCAAAAGCGCGGATGACCTGCAACGGCTCAATCGCAAACAGCGCAACAAGATGTCCGTCATCAAGGAAGGGCAGACCGTCCGGGAGGTCCTGATTCAGGAAGGCGTCTATACCTACGAATCGGTGGAAAGTGCCGTCGCAGAGCCGGTGGTCTACATGATCGACCATTACGTGGTGGGAGGGTTCTACCGGGTGCATACCGAACGGGGCATCAACGAAAACCTGAATGCCCCCGGAGCCCATTTCGTCCCCCTTGCCTTCGAAATCACCGCCATCGCCCCGGACCAGAACCAGGCTCCCGATGCCACGCCGAACCGGTTCTACACTTACGGGGTCGTGGCCCGTCTTGCCATGCTGGCCGCTTCCCTGGAGCTGGAAGAAATGGCGCTCACCCAGGGCGACTGAGGACCGGATGAAGATCGCTTTTGTCCTGGATCCCCTGGAACATCTGAAGCCTTCCAAGGATTCCAGCATCGAAATGATGCGGGCAGCTGCCCGTCGCGGTCACACCCTGTTCGCCATCGAGCCCGGCGGACTGATGCTCATCGGGAATCAGGTGCAGGGCCTGGCCCGTGCCCTCGTCCTGACCGGCAACACACCTGACTGGGTTCGGGCAGAGGCGGGGGAGTGGCACCCCCTGCACCGGTTCGACGTCATTCTGATGCGCAAGGATCCGCCCGTCGATGCGGAATACCTGTATGCCACCCATCTGCTGGAACTGGCCGAAAGACAGGGGACTCCCGTGTTCAACCGACCCCGGGCCTTGCGCGACTTCAACGAAAAGCTTGCCACGATGCGCTTCCCGGAGTTGGCACCGCCCCTGCTGGTCTCCTGTCAGGAGGACCAGATCCGCACCTTCATCCACCAGGAGGGCGACGTCATCCTGAAGCCGCTGGACGGCATGGGGGGCAACGAAATATTCCGGGTCGGCACACAGGATCCCAATCTGGGCGTGATTCTGGAAACCATGACGCACCGGGGACAGCGCACCATCATGGCCCAACGCTACTTGCCCGCCATTGCACAGGGGGACAAACGGGTGCTGGTGGTCCAGGGGCAACCCATGCCCTATTGCCTGGCACGCATTCCTTCGCCCGGCGAGACCCGGGGTAACCTGGCAGCAGGCGGCACGGGCCGTGCCCAACCCCTGTCCGAGCGGGATCGCATCATTGCCGAAACCGTCGCGCCGGCCCTGAAAGACGCCGGATTGCTGCTTGTGGGCCTGGACATCATTGGCGAATCACTGACCGAGATCAATGTCACGAGCCCCACCTGCCTGCGTGAAATCCGGGACCAGACCGGCCTGGATATTGGTGATGCCGTGATCACGGCGCTGGAACAGACGATACGCTGAACCTGCTCAGTGCCGCGCCTCCAGGGCAAGCTTGCAGATCCGCTCCACCAGGATCTCAAAGGAGATGCCCTGCGCCGCTGCCGCCTGGGGCAGCAAGCTCATGGCAGTGAGGCCCGGCAGGGTGTTCACTTCGAGGCACCACAGGCGCTGCGCTGCATCCAGCCTGAAATCGGTGCGACTGTACCCTGACAGCTTCAGGATCTGATGGGCCTGCAGCGCCTGCTGTTGTACCTGTCGGCACAGTGCCTCGGGCAGGTGTGCCGGAAACACTTCTTCCGCTCCACCAGGCTGGTATTTGGCTTCATAATCAAAGATATCACCACGTTTCAGGATGATTTCCCCCACGGCCAGGGCCTCTTCTCCCAGTACCGGACAGGTGAGTTCGCGCCCCCCGATGAACCGTTCGATCATGACCTCGTCATCGAAGGTGCGGGCCAGTGCCACGGCAGAAGCAAGCCCGGCGGAATCACGCACCACCGTCAGGCCCACCGTGGAACCCTGCTTGCTGGGTTTGACGACCACCGGCCAGCCCAGCCGCCGTTCCACTTCCGTCACCGTTGCCGGCGCCATCAGCCAGTCGGGCGTCGCGATTCCGGCCAGTGCCAGCAGTCGCTTGGTCATGTCCTTGTCCATGGCCAGGGCGCTCCCCAGGACACCACTTCCCGTGTAGGGCACCCCGGTCATCTCCAGCAACCCCTGCATGCGGCCATCTTCGCCCGCTCCACCGTGGAGGGCAATGAACCACAGGTCGATGGGGTGAGGCGCCGCGAGAAATCCGATCGACTCCACCTGCGTCACCGCTTCCGCCCCCCGGGGCGGGGGTATCGTGCCTACGGTACGGGAAAACAGCGTGGCCTCCTGTGCCGGGTCCAGCCATCCCTGCAAGGTATCCACGGCCCACACCTGGTGCCCACGGGCCCGCAATGCCCTGACCACCTGGGCAGCGCTGGCAATGGAAACGTCCCGCTCGGAACTCCCCCCGCCCAGCAGGACGGCAATGCGCAAAGCTCCGGACATGGCGATTTACCCGCTGTTGCGCAGTCCGGCCGCCACGCCGTTGATGGTGAGATAAATCGCACGCTTCACGGCCTCCTCCGAACGGCCCGCGCGGAAACTGCGCAAGAGATCCACCTGCAGGTGGTTCAAGGGGTCGAGGTAAGGACTGCGCTCCCGGATGCTGCGTGCCAGGGTAGGGTTGGACTCCAGAAGGCTTTTCTGCCCCGTGATGGCAAACAGGGCTTTGGTGGTCAGGTGAAACTCGCGTTCGATTTCCCCAAACACGCGACCCCGCAATGTCACGTCATTGACGAGCGCCGCATAGCGTGCCGCAATCCCCAGGTCGGTTTTGGCCAGCACCATGTCCATGTTGGACAGCAATGCCTGCAGGAAAGGCCAGGTCTGGTACATCTGCTGCAGGCGCGCCAGCCCTTCTTCATGCTGGGCACGGAACCTCTCGATGGCCGTGCCAAATCCGTACCACCCCGGAATGATCATGCGCGACTGGCCCCAGCTGAACACCCAGGGAATGGCCCGCAGGTCCTCGATGCGCTGGGAACGTTTGCGTGAGGCAGGCCGGCTGCCGATGTTCAGTTCGGAAATTTCGCTGACAGGCGTTCCTTCCCGGAAAAAGGTTTCGAAATCGGGGGTGTCGTACACCAGTTCCCGATAGCGCTGGAAAGCGTACTCGGACAGCTCTTCCATGACTTCATAGAATTGCTCGCGCCCCTGCAGGTCGCGGTCCCGGTCCAGCAACGTGGCTTCCAGCGTCGCTGCCACCAGCGTTTCCAGGTTGCGCCGGCCAATGCCGGGATCGGAATACTTGCTGGCAATCACTTCCCCCTGTTCCGTCAGGCGGATCTGTGCATTCACGCTGCCTGCCGGTTGGGCCAGGATACCGTAATAGCTGGGACCCCCTCCGCGTCCCACCGACCCGCCACGCCCGTGAAACAGGCGCATGTCGATGCCGTGTTCGGAGAACACCTGCACCAGGGTCTTTTCCGCCTTGTAGAGCTCCCAGTTGGCGGTCAAAAACCCGCCATCCTTGTTGCTGTCGGAATAGCCCAGCATCACTTCCTGGGTATTCTTGCGGCTTGCCAGCAGCTTGCGGTAGAGCTTGAGGGAGAAGAGCCGTGCCATGATGGCCCCACAGCCCCGCAGATCGCCAATGGTTTCAAACAGCGGAATGATGTTCATGGACAGCTGGGGGGTTTCGCCCGGACGCATCAGCCCGACTTCCTTCATGATCAGGGCCACTTCCAGGATATCGCTCACGCTGTCGGTTTTCGAAATGATGTAATTGGGCAGGGACTCCGGGCCCAGTCGACGCTGCAACAGGGCTGCCATCTCGAATGTGGCGAGTTCGTTGCAGACCTGTTCGCTGTATTGGGCAAAGGGGGACCGCAGCAGGCGCGGACTGCCCAGCTCGCGTACCAGAAGCTCGATGCGCTGGTCCTCGTCCAGTGAAAGGTAGTGTATGCCGCTGCCCGCCTGGCTCAGCAGCTCCGTGACCGTTTTTTCATGGAATTCGGAATGCTGCCGCAAGTCCAGGGGTGCCAGGTAAAAACCAAAGGAGGAAACCGCGCGCTGCAACAGGCGCAGCCGTCCACCCGCCAGGAGTCCTGATCCATGACGCTGCAATGATTCCCGCAGGATTTCCAGGTCGGCCGCGAATTCCACTGCACTGCCGTAACAGCCGGATGCCGGCACCTCTGCCTCATCACCCGCACGCGTCAGGGCCTGCGCCGTCTGCGAAAGTCTGGCATGGATATGGGTAATGGCGCGCCGGTAAGGTTCTTCCAGGCGGCTGTCCGCGATTTCAGGCGACTGGTCGGCCAGATGGCGCACCCCCTCCGTCACGGACACCAGGCGCGAGGACAGGGACAGTTCGCCGCGCAGGGACAACAATTGCTGCAGATAAAATTCCAGGGCCACGGCACTATGCCGTTTCAGGGCATGTTCCGTGACATCGGCGGTCACGAAGGGATTGCCATCACGATCGCCACCGATCCAGCTTCCCATTTTCAGGAAGGAAGGCAGCCCTGCGGCCACGGAGGCATAGTCGGCATCCTCGGCCAGCGTGTCCTGGATCAATGCACAAAGGCGGGGGACTTCGCGCAGGAAAGTATAGCGGTAGTAGGACAGGCCATTTTCGATTTCATCATGCACCCGGAGCTTGAAGGTGCGCAGTTCGTTGGTCTGCCACAGCGTCAGGATCGCCCGGCGCAGTGATGCCTCGTTTTCGGCCAGTTCCTCGGGCGTCAGGGCCACGCGGGTCCGCTCCCCCAAACGGTTGGCAATCACCAGATGGCAATCCAGCACGCTCTTGCGTTGCACTTCGGTAGGATGTGCCGTCAGGACCGGGGATACCAGTGCCCGATCAAAAAACCCCTTCAGCACGTCAGCACTCACGCCTGCCTCCTTGAGGCGATGCAGGGCTAGCGCAATGCTGCCTTCCCGGGGCGGCGCGCCGGCCTGGGAATAGGCAATGCGGCGGCGATTGTGATGCAGGTCTTCCGCAATATTGGCCAGGTGGGAGAAATAGCTGAAGGCCCGCACCACGGCAATCGTGTGTTCCGGGCTCAATCCATCCAGGCTGTGGTCCAGCGTGGAGCGTGCTGCCGCATCTTCGTTGCGGCGGTAGCGGATGGCGGTCTGGCGAATGCCCTCAATGAGGTTGAAGATGTCTTCACCTTCCTGTTCACGCAGGGTATCGCCCAAAAAGCGCCCCAACAGCCGGATATCCTCACGCAGGGGCATATCCTTGTCGGTGGATGCCATGTTCATGCTGCCCTCCGGCAACCCGTGGGCTTCATGCTAAACTGCCCGACCATAAACGATTTCCCCCCAGTCCAATCCAACATCATGTCCTCTGCTCCAATCATCACGATAGCCACCCGGGAAAGTCGTCTGGCCTTATGGCAAGCCGAGCATGTCCGGGATCGATTGCTGGGATTATATCCGCATGCCGAGGTCCGTTTACTGGGAATGACGACGACCGGCGACCAGATTCTGGACCGGACCCTGGCTGCCGTGGGCGGAAAGGGCCTGTTTGTCAAGGAACTGGAATGGGCCATGCTGGACGGCCGGGCGCAGCTTGCCGTCCATTCCATGAAAGATGTCCCGGTGGAGCTGGCACCCGAATTTTCCTTGTGCGTGGCCGGTGAACGCGAAGATCCACGCGATGCCCTGGTGTCCAACCATTTCGATGCGCTCGCGGCACTGCCCCGGGGAGCCGTGGTCGGTACCTCCAGCCTGCGACGGGAGTGCCAGTTGCGCAGCCGCTACCCCCACCTGGACATCCAGCCCCTGCGTGGCAATCTCGACACCCGGCTGCGCAAGCTCGACAACGGCGATTACCAGGCCATCATCCTGGCTGCCGCAGGCCTCAAACGCCTGGGACTGGGCTCCCGGATCCGTTCCCTGATTTCCCTCGAAGACAGCATTCCAGCCGTGGGCCAGGGCGCCCTGGGACTGGAATTCCGCCGGGATCACCTCCAGATGCCCGACTGGCTGATGCCCCTGAGAAACCCGATCCATGAAGCCTGTATCCAGGCCGAACGCACCGTTTCCCGACGCCTGGCCGGCAGTTGCGACGTCCCCCTGGGTGCCCATGCGGTCCCTGAGGGCGACCTGCTGTCACTCACGGCCTTCGTCGGTGACCCGGATGGCCGCCGCATCCTCCGGGCCAGCAGTCGTGGCAACACCACAGACCCTGTCCAGTTGGGGGAAACCGTCGCCGAACAGTTGCTTGTCCAAGGGGCGGCAGATATCCTGAAATCCTGTCGGGAAACACGTTAAGGCCCCACCTCATGATCGCGCACGGACCGGCCACGCGCCGTCCTGGACTCCTGATCACCCGTCCTCGGGAACAAGGCGAGGCGCTCGCTGCCCGCATCACCCAGGAGGGGGGCCAGGCTTGGCTATTCCCCACCATCGAGATCCAGTCACTCCCCCAGGATCCGGCAACGGTCAGTGCGCTGGTGCGCACAGCGCACTGGCTGGTTTTCATCAGCGCCAACGCCGTCGTGCGGGGCTGGCCGTGGATTGCATCAGTGCCACGGCTTCCCGGCAGCCGTCTGGCCGCCGTGGGTCGCGCCACGGCAGAGCGCCTGGCGGCCACCAGCAACCAGGCCGTGCTGCATCCCCTCCAGGGCGCCGACAGCGAGGCATTGCTGGCGCTGCCCGAATTGGCATCCGTGACCGGACAATCGATCGTGATCGTCCGGGGTCGGGGAGGACGTGAAGTCCTGAAATCGGCACTGGAATCCCGCGGGGCACGGGTACGCTATCTGGAATGCTACGCCCGCGCCCTGCCTCCCGCCGACCTGTCCCTGCTGGATACCGCCCTGTCGGAACAGGCCTGGATCAGCATCCAGAGCGTCGAGGCACTTGAAAACCTCTGGTCGCTCGCCGGCGTGGGCCGGCATGACCTGCTGAAAACCCGGACATTCCTGGCACCACACCCCAGGATAGCGGAAGCCGCAATGGCCCACGGCATTCATCAGATCCATGTCACGGATCCCGGTAACGAGTCCGTTCTGGCTTTTTGGAAAAACCACACCAAACCGCTATCATCATGAACGACATGCTCACCTCCACTCCCAAACGCCGGCCCTCCCTGCGCGAATTGTTTGCGACGCGCGGCGGCATGCTGCTGGCACTGCTGGCGCTGTTGCTTGGGGTGACGCAGTGGGTGGTGTCGCATCAGGAAATCCTTCGCCTCCAGCAAGACCTTGCACAACGACTGGGCGAGGCCGACCGCCTCGTCAAGCAAAACCAGTCCACCTCCCAACAGGCGGCCGAAAATACCCGCGAAGCCGAATCCCGGCTGTCGGCGCTGGAAACCCGCTTCGCCGAATCCCAAAACCAGCAGGTGGAACTGGAAGCCCTTTATCAGGAACTCTCCCGCAACCGCGACGACTGGATCCTGGCGGAAGTGGAGCAATTGGTGGTCATTGCCAACCAGCAGCTCCAGCTCACCGGCAACGTGTCATCCGCCCTGTCGGCCCTGCAGGCAGCCGACCTGCGCCTGCAGAAAATCAACAAACCGGCCCTGGTCTCCCTGCGCCAGGTGCTCAACCAGGATATGGACCGGCTGCGCGCCCTGCCTTTTGTGGATACCACCGGCATCAGCATCCGGCTGGACAATCTGGCCACCGCCGTGGAGGCGCTGCCCCTGGCCTCGGACACACGCCCCGTCCATTCAGCGGAAACCGCTTCGACCGAAACAGGCGGCATGCTGTCGCGCATGACGCACGAATTGACCCTTGAGCTGGCCAAAGCCGTACAGATCCGGCATATGGACACCCCGGAACTGCCCCTGCTCAGCCCTGACCAGGCATTCTTCCTGCGGGAAAACCTCAGGCTGCGCCTCATGTCGGCCCGACTGGGGGCCCTGTCTCGCAACGAAACCAGTTACCGGGCTGACCTGGAAGCCGCTTCCCTCTGGATGAACCGCTATTTCGACCGTAGCGCCAAGGGGGTGCGCGCCGCCCTCGATACCCTGCATCAACTGCGCGACACCCCGGTGGACATCGCGCTTCCCGACGTCAATGCCACATTGACGGCTGTCCGCAAAGCCCGTTTGCCCCATGAGGCGGGAGGCGGACGGCGATGAAAAGCCTGCTGTGGTTCATCACCCTGTTTGCCCTGGCGACGGCCGTGGCATTGGCGGTCAGCCTGAACACGGGATACGTGCTCATTGTCATCGCCCCCTGGCGCATCGAAGTGTCGCTGGCCGTGTTTGTCATCGGCCTGGTCCTGGTCTGCCTTGGCCTGTACGCCCTGTCGCGCCTGGTCATGACCACCCTGAGCCTGCCCAGCCGCGTCCAGGCGTACCGGTTGCGCCGCGCCCGCAACCGCGCGCGCAGTGCGTTGTACCAAAGCCTGACGTCCTATTTCGAGGGCAACTTCAAAAAGGCAGAACGTCAGGCCGAACTGGCCCTGAATGGGGAAGAATCCCCAGCCCTGAGCGCGGTGATTGCCGCCCGTGCCGCCCATGAGCAACGTCATTTCGAAACCCGGGACCGCTATCTCGAGCGCGCGGCGGCCCTGGGCCCGGAAACGCGCCTTCTGCAGCTCACCACGCGTGCCGACTTGCTGCTGGACGAACGCCGGTTTGCCGAAGCCCTCGAATTCCTGAAAGAAGCCCATCGCATCGCGCCCAAGCAGGTACGCGCCCATCAGCTGCTACTCAAAGCCCAGGTGGCGACCGGGGCGTGGAAACCTGCCCTGGAAACCGTGGATTTGCTGGAGCACCTGTCCGGCATCGAGGCCCCGCAGGCGCAACGGGTGCGACGCAATGCCTGGCAGCAACTGTTGCGTCATAGCGCACACCAGCGGGAGGAATTGCTGACCGTTTGGCGCAGCATTCCCACCGCCATGCGTTCCGACAATGTGTTGGCCCATAGTGCCGCCGGATATCTCATGGATCTGGGGCAGCACCGGGAAGCCCAGTCCCTGATCGAGCGCAACCTGGAAAAGGAGTGGGATGCCGCTCTGGTGGCACTCTATGGGGAATGTATCGGCGACTCCACGCTGAACCAGATTGAAAAGGCGGAGCACTGGCTGCGGGACCACCCCGACAATGCCACGCTGCTGCTGACACTGGCCAAGCTGTGCATGCGCCAGTCCCTGTGGGGCAAGGCACAAAGCTACCTGGACGCGAGCCTGTTCATCGAGCATTCCCGCGAAGGCCAGCATCTGAAAGCACAGCTGATGACCAAAATTGGTGATGCCCGGAATACGCCCCGGCATCGTCCGGACGACGTGGATCCGGAATTCGGGGCTGCCTGACGCGAGGCTCAGGAAGTGGCAGGGGCGGGATTCTTGTCCACTGAGGGTGTGAACGGATCGGAAAAGAATTCCGTCTCCGGCAAACCACGGGTCTGCGTGAAGGCCTTGAAACCCGCCTCCACCATGCGTGGTGCTCCGCAGGCATAGACTTGATACCCGGACAAATCCGCAAAGTCGTCCAGGATGGCCTGGTGCACCAACCCGGTTCTCCCGTGCCACTGGTCTTCCGGTTGCGGATCGGACAACACCGGAATGAAGGTAAACTGCCCGTCCCCCGCCTGCCAGCTGCTGGCGAGCGCGCCATGGTAGAGGTCATGCAGGCTGCGCACCCCCCAGTACAGCACCATCGGACGCGTGCATCCGTGCTGGCGCGCGCACTCGATCATTCCCTTGATGGGGGCAAATCCGGTGGCGCCTGCCATGAAGATGATGGGTTTGTCGGAATCCTCCCGCAGGAAGAATGTCCCGAGCGGGCCTTCAAACCGCAATATGGCCCGTTCCTTCAACTCGCCAAACACAAAGCTGGAAAAATTGCCCCCTGGGTAATGGCGGATATGCAGTTCGAGAAATCCCTTTTCCTGCGGCGCATTGGCCAGGGAGAAACTGCGACGCTTGCCTTCCTTGAGCAGGATATCGATGTATTGTCCCGCCAGGAACTCGAACGTCTCGTTGGCGGGCAACTTCAGCTTGAGTATGATCACGTCGTGGTTGGGCCGTGCGATGGATTCCACACGGCAGGGCAGTTTTTTGATGGGAATATCCCTGATTCCGGTCACTTCCCGCACTTCGATCACCAGGTCTTCCAGAGGTTTTGCACAACAAAACAATGCCTTGCCTTGCGCAATCTCTTCAGGTGTGAGCGCTTCGGACTGATAGTCGCCATAATCGACGGTCCCGCTGAGGATTTTTCCCTTGCAACTGCCGCAGGCGCCGCTGCGGCAACCGAAGGGCAAACCGTACCCTTCACGCACTGCCGCCTGGAGGATGGTTTCACCCGCCTCCACCTCGAACTGGTGACCGCTGGGTTGAATCGTGACGCGTATCGACATGGCCTGTTCCAGATGGCTGCTAGAATTCACTTATGCAACGCTGGTTAATCGTTGGTTCGGGCGACGTGGCTCGCCGCATGATGCCGTTGATGCGGGGGCAGCGGCAGCTGTTTGCCCTGTGCCGGAACCCTGCCCACGCGGCCCGGTGGCGGTCACTGGGCGCCCTTCCCGTATTGGGGGATCTCGACGACCCTGCCACCCTGCACCGACTCTCCGGACTGGCCCAGGTCGTCTTTCACTTTGCCCCTCCTGCCGCCGACTGCCTGCAGGACCGCCGCACCCGGCATCTGATCGGGGCACTGGGGCGGGGTGCAAGTCTACCACAGCATATCGTCTATATCAGTACCACCGGCGTCTACGGGGATTGCGGCGGCGCCCGGATCGATGAAACCCACCCGCTGCGCCCCCTCACGGCCCGCGCGCGACGACGCGTGGATGCGGAAACCCGGCTGCGCGCTTTCGGAACACGTTCCGGCTGCCATGTCAGCATCCTGCGGGCGCCGGGCATTTATGCGGAAGACCGGCTCCCCCTGGAACGCCTGCAGCGCGGAGACCCGATTCCCGAACCCGCTTCGGATCCCTGGACCAATCACATCCATGCCCTTGACCTGGCCCAGGCAGCACTGGATGCGGTCTACCGCGGTCGCCCCAACCGCGCCTATAACGTCGTGGACGACACGTCGCTGCAAATGGGCACCTTCTATACCGCCCTGGCGACCCACTTCGGACTGCCGACGCCCGAGAGACTGCCCATGGATCAGGTTAAGCAACAGATCAGCGAAATTAGCGGGAGTTTTTTAGCAGAATCGCGACAAATTTCCAATTCCCGAATCCAGCGGGAATTCCGTCGGGCATGGTACTATCCCTCTTTCCAGCAGTTCCTGCAGACACTCCCCTCTTCCTGAAGCCAAAGGAACTTCTTCGAACTTGCTTCGATCTTCGTCAAACTTCTAGACAACTCCCTTGAAAATGGGGGAAAATGTAAATATGTCGAATCTGCTGGTCCTGCACGGACCCAACCTGAACCTCCTGGGCACGCGTGAGCCCGAGCTCTACGGGACCACGACGCTGGAGGACATTGACCGGAGTTTGGCCGCACGTGCCGTTGCGCGGGGGGCCACGGTCACCTCCTTCCAGAGCAATTGGGAAGGGGCCTTGATTGACCGGATCCATGCCGCGCGCCAGGACGGTACCCAGGCCCTGATCATCAACCCGGGTGGCCTCACCCACACCAGCATCTCCCTGCGGGATGCCCTGGCCGCTGCCGCCCTGCCTTTCATCGAAGTGCACTTGTCGAATGTCTTCAGTCGTGAACCGTTCCGCCACCACTCCTACCTGTCCCCCATTGCACTGGGGGTGATCAGCGGTCTGGGGGCTCGAGGTTACGAGCTTGCTCTCGACTATTTGCTGGACAGGATATAAGCCATGGATTTACGAAAACTCAAGAAGCTGATCGACCTGGTGGAAGAATCGGGCATTGCCGAACTGGAAATCACGGAAGGCGAGGAAAAGGTCCGGATTGCCAAGGTCGGATCCGGCCACCAGACATTCATGGCCCAGCCACTCCATTACCCACTGCCTGCCAGCGCCGTCGCACCTCCCGCAGCAACCCCACCCCCCCCCGACATCCCCCCTTCTCTCGAAGAGGAAGGCCATGTGGTGAAATCACCCATGGTGGGCACGTTTTACCGGTCACCTTCCCCAGGTGCCCCTGTATTCGTGGAACTGGGTCAAAGCGTTTCCGAGGGGCAGACCCTGTGCATCATTGAAGCCATGAAACTGTTGAACGAAATCGAATCGGACGTTTCCGGCACGGTCAAACGAATCCTGGTGGAAAACGGACAACCCATCGAATACGGCCAGCCCCTATTCATCATTGCTTCGGCTTAAGCGCAGACCACACCATGTTTGAGAAAATCCTGATCGCCAACCGCGGTGAAATTGCCCTGCGGGTGCTACGCGCCTGCCGCGAACTGGGCATCAAAACGGTTGCCGTACATTCGGAAGCCGACGCCGATGCAAAATACGTCGTATTGGCGGACGAATCCGTGTGCATCGGACCGCCGCCGTCCCAAGGCAGCTACCTGAACATCCCCGCCATCATTTCGGCAGCCGAAGTCACCGGTGCCGAAGCCATCCATCCCGGTTATGGCTTTTTGTCCGAAAACGCCGATTTTGCCGAACGGGTGGAAAACAGCGGGTTTGTGTTCATCGGACCCCGTGCGGAAACCATCCGGCTCATGGGCGACAAGATCAGCGCAAAGTCCACCATGAAAGCCGCTGGCGTACCGGTCGTTCCCGGCTCGGAGGGCCAGCTGCCGCAGGACCCCAAAGAACTCAAGAAGCTGGCTGGAGACATCGGTTATCCGGTGCTGATCAAGGCCGCCGCCGGCGGAGGCGGACGGGGAATGCGGGTGGTGGAAAAAGAAGAGGACCTCCTTGGCGCACTCGACCTGACGCGCAACGAAGCGCGCACCGCCTTCGGCAATGACACGGTGTACATGGAAAAATATCTGGCGCAACCCCGCCACATCGAAATCCAGGTCCTTTCAGACGAGCATGGCAATGCCGTGTTTCTGGGGGAACGGGATTGCTCCATGCAGCGACGCCACCAGAAAATCATCGAGGAGGCGCCAGCACCCGGCATTCCGGAAAAATTGCGCAACAAGATCGGCGAGAATTGCGTCGCGGCCTGCAAACGCATCAAATACCGGGGAGTGGGCACCTTCGAGTTTCTTTATGAAAACGGCGAATTCTATTTCATCGAAATGAATACGCGGGTACAGGTGGAACATCCCGTTACGGAGCTCGTGACCGGCATTGACATCGTCCAGGAGCAGATTCGCGTTGCGGCGGGACTGAAGCTTTCCTTCCGCCAGAAGGAAATTGTCTTGCGCGGACATGCCCTGGAATGCCGGATCAATGCAGAAGACCCGTTCACCTTTGCCCCGTCGCCGGGTCGCATCACGCAATACCATGCCCCGGGAGGACCGGGCACGCGGGTGGATTCGCATATCTACCACAATTATTTCGTGCCCCCGTATTACGATTCGCTCATTGCCAAAGTGCTGACCCATGGCGCCACCCGCGAGCAGGCCCTGGCCCGGATGCGCATTGCCCTGTCTGAAATGGTGGTGGAAGGCATCAAGACGAATATTCCCCTGCACCAACTACTGCTGCAAGACAAGGCGTTCATTGCCGGGGAAACCAGCATCCATTACCTGGAAGAAAAGCTCGCCCGCAGCAAAGGGTCCTCTTCCTGAGAAATGGCCTGGATACGCCTGACTGCACAAGTCCGGAACACTGAAGCGGAAGCCCTGTCTGATGCCCTGATGCATGAGGGCGCCCTGTCCGTCACCATCGAACAGGATCTGTCCCTTGGGCAACCGGAAGTGGCGGTATTTGGGGAACCTGGCGAATCTCCCGGCCTGTGGCCCCAATGCGTGCTGGATGCCCTGCTGCCGCTGTCCACGCCCGTGGAACCCCTCATGCAACGTGCTTCGGCGACGGCAGGACTCCAGGAAGTCCCTGCCTATCACAGCGATTTCCTGGCAGACCAGGACTGGGTTGGCCTGACGCAACGCCAATTCAACCCCATTGCGGTCACCCCGGGGCTGTGGATCGTTCCCTCCTGGCACGTGCCACCGGACCCGAAAGCCCTCAACATTCGCCTGGATCCCGGACAAGCTTTTGGTACCGGCAGCCACCCCACCACGCAACTGTGCCTGCACTGGCTCGCCACGCACCCTCTGGCCGGACTGCACCTCCTGGACTACGGCTGCGGCTCGGGTATCCTGGCCATCGCGGCGAGCCTGCTGGGCGCACGGCATGTCGTGGGCGTGGATATCGACCCTGCCGCCGTGGAAACCGCACGTGCCAACGCGCGGCACAATGGTGCCCAGGCCACCTTCCAGTTGCCCCAAACCAGCCTGCCCACCGCGACATTTGACGTGGTGGTTGCCAACATCCTGGCGGCCCCCCTGGTCCTCCTGGCCCCCCTGCTGGCTTCGTGCCTCAAACCGGGCGGCCGGATCGTGCTTTCCGGCATTCTGGAACGACAGGCTGAAGAGGTCATTGCCGCCTACGCGCCTGCCTGCACCCTCGGCAGGAATGCCCAGTCGGAAGGGTGGGTCTGCCTTTCCGGAACAAAAGGATAAGTTATACTTGTTCCGTTGCACGAGGAAGTTCCCATGCCCTACCCCGAAGACCGTCGCTATTCCAGAAGCCACCAGTGGGCACTCAAAAATCCCGATGGCTCCCTGACCGTTGGCATTACCGATTTTGCCCAGGCCCAGCTGGGGGATATCCTGTTCATCCAGTTGCCCGTACCGGGACAAAGCGTCGCGGCAAACGAGCCTTGTGCCGTGGTGGAATCGGTCAAATCTGCATCGGATGTGCAGGCCCCGGTCGCCGGCACCATCCTCGAGGTCAATTCGGCACTTCCCGACCAGCCCGAGCAGGTCAACGCATCCCCCCATGACCACTGGTTTTTCAAAATGCGCCCGACCACCTTGCAAGACCATGAGCAACTCATGAGCGCAGCGCAGTACCACTTGTTCATCCACCAGGAGACCTGAATGTCCAACGTTACCCTCGCCGGAAAACCCATTGCGGTTTCCGGAACATTCCCCGCCCCGGGATCGACTGCCCCAGACTTCGTGTTGACCGCCAAGGACCTGTCCGATTGCACCCTGGCCACCTACGCCGGCAAGCGCAAAGTCCTCAACATCGTCCCCAGCCTGGATACGCCCACCTGCGCCACCTCCACGCGCAAGTTCAACGAGAAAGCCAGCGCATTGAACAATACCGTCGTGCTCGTGGTCTCCGCCGACCTGCCGTTTGCCATGGGGCGCTTTTGCGTGGCGGAAGGCCTGGAACGCGTCATTCCCCTGTCCACGTTTCGCGGGCAGGCTTTCCATCAACACTATGGCGTGAACATTACCGACGGCCCCCTGCGGGGATTGACCGCCCGGGCCGTGGTCGTGCTGGATGAGAACAATCGCGTCCTCCATGCGCAGCTGGTGCCCGAAATCAAGCATGAACCCGACTACGACGCCGCCCTGGCGGCACTGGCCGGATGAGAACACTGATTTGCGGCTCGCTGGCTTATGACACCATCATGGTGTTCGAGGATCGTTTCCAGCACCATATCCTCCCCGACAAAATCCATATCCTGAGCGTCGCATTTCTGGTTCCGGAAATGCGGCGGGAATATGGGGGTACGGCAGGCAACATCGCCTACAATCTGAAACTGCTGGGGGGAGAACCCCTGATCATGTCCACGGTCGGGCATGACTTTGCGGATTACCGGCGACGCCTGGAGCAGCTCGGCATCCTGCAAACCCACGTGCGCGAAGTGAGCGAGGCCTTTACGGCACAAGCGTTCATCACTACCGACCTGGATGATAACCAGATCACGGCGTTCCACCCTGGTGCGATGAATTTTTCCCATCTCAACCGGGTGACGGATGCTTCCGGCGCCACCTTCGGTGTCGTGGCCCCCGATGGACGGGAGGGCATGTGCCAGCATGCCCGGGAGTTTCATCAGGCCGGCATTCCTTTCCTGTTCGATCCTGGCCAGGGCCTGCCCATGTTCAACGGGGACGAATTGCTGGCATTTCTTGACCAGGCCAGCTATCTGGCCGTGAACGATTATGAAGCCCAACTGATGTGCGAGAAAACCGGCCTGCCCTTTGAAGCCCTGGCCTCCCGTGTCAAAGCGGCCATTGTCACCAAAGGCGCGGAAGGTTCCGTGATCCACACGGAGGGGGAACAGATCCATGTTCCCGCCGTCCACGCCGACACCGTCGAAGACCCCACCGGGTGCGGTGATGCCTATCGTGCCGGCCTGCTGTACGGCATCTCAAAAAACTGGCCCTGGGCCAAGACCGGCAGGCTGGCCTCGCTCATGGGGGCCATCAAGATTGCCCATCGCGGGGGTCAGAACCATCACCCCGGCCGCGATGAAATTGCCATGCGCTTCGAACAGGCATTCGGCATCCCCCTGGACGAATGAACGCCCGTTTCTTACTGTGGCTTCGCGCCGGACGTGTTTTCTGGCATGTGATGCGCGGCGTCGTCACCGCTTTCTGGGTGTTGCCGTGGGCTGACCAGCGCCTGCGGGGACACCTGATCCAGAACTGGGCCCGCCAGCTGATGCATTTGCTGCAAATCACGGTAGACCTTCAGGGACACATGCCGGAACCGGGCACGCCTCCTTTCATCCTCACCTCAAACCATATTTCCTGGGTGGACATTTTTGTGATCCATTCCGCCTGTCCCGTGCGTTTCGTTTCCAAGGCCGAAGTGCGTCAGTGGCCCGTATTGGGCTGGCTCGCCGCCAAAACCGGCACACTGTTCCTGCAACGGGCATCCCGGCGGCAAACCGCCACCATCGGCCGCGAAATGGAAGCCGTCCTGCGGGGGGGTGACTGCCTGGGGTTGTTTCCCGAGTCCACCACTTCCGATGGCAGTGGCGTGCTGCCGTTCCGCACGTCCCTGTTGCAGCCCGCCGTACGGATGGAAACGCCCGTGCTCCCCATCGCGTTGCACTATTCCCTGACCAGCGGCGGCGCCAACCCCCATATTCCGTTCGTGGGCGACATGACGTTTGCGCAATCGCTGCTCATGGTGCTGACGAGCCCGCCCTCCCGGGCAAACATCCTCATCGGTGCCATGATCCGCCCCACCCCCCACGAGCATCGTCGCGAACTGGCACTCCAGCTGGAAAACACCACCCGCAACCTGCTCAATGCGTGGATGTCCGCCCTCCGTGGTGGGATCGCCGTTCACAGGGCACCTGAAACAGCGCCCGGTCTTCCAGACGCACCGCCGTCAGATGCCCGCCCCACAGGCATCCCGTATCCAGTGCCAGCACACTGGAATCCAGATGTAGACCCAACGCCGACCAGTGCCCGCAAATGATGGGGGACTCCTGGGAACGACGGCCGGGGATATCGAACCAGGGTAGGTAGCCTGGGGGAATGTCCCGCAGTTCCCCCTTGTGTGAGAACTCCATTTTGCCTTCGGGCGTACAGATGCGCAGGCGCGTCAAGGCGTTGGTGATAAGGCGCAGACGGTCCATGCCCTGCAGGGATTCTGTCCAGTGATGGGGTCGATTGCCGTACATCACTTGCAGGAAATCGCGGTAGCGGGGTGACCGCAGCATGGCCTCCACTTCACGGGCCAATGCGAGCGCCTGCGGGATGGTCCATTGCGGCAGCAGGCCGGCATGGACCATGACATAGCCGTATTCCACATGCATCATGGGGCAATGACGCAACCACGCCAGCAAGGCCTCCCGATCCGGCGCCTCCAGGATCGGGAGCAACGTGTCGGCCTCATGGTGGCGGGCAAATCCCTCCGCCAGGCACAACAGATGCAAATCATGGTTGCCCAGCACCGTCAGCGCCCTGGAACCCAGGCCTTTCACGAAACGCAGGGTTTCCAGCGATTGCGGACCCCGGTTGACCAGGTCCCCCACGAACCACAGGCGATCCTGGTCCCAATTCAGCGGCAGACGGGAAAGCAGGGCATCGAGAGAAGCGAAACAGCCCTGGACATCCCCAATGACGTAAACGCTCACTTTTGTTAAAACCCTTGGATTACCTGGCGGCTACCACCATCTATGCCCTGGCAAAATTATACCCTGGCCCGGAAAGCGGCCACGATTGGCGCAGAGTAAAAGGCCGCTTACGACTTCGTGCGGCAGGTTTTGATCCCGAAGGGCAAATACGCGGGACACCAGCCGATGATACCGGTCAACAAAGGCACCAGACCGATCCATCCCCAGACGCCTACCGTATGGGTTGCCGCCAGCCCGACAAGCACCAGGCCCACCACAATTCGCAATACACGATCGATTCCACCCACATTGCACATGACGTTTCTCCTCAAGATCAGGCCAACACTACCATTCTAACGATACGCCATCCGGCGGTCTGCAACTTTCAATGGAACGGGTTGCCAGGACAAAACATCCCGAAACCGGCCCGACGACCCAAGGGTCCCCCCCATCGTCCGAAATCACGGTGAAAGGCAGTCCGGGAAAGGGTGGGGGGTGGGCTATGCTACAATGGGTCCGCTTGCGCGCCCGTAGCTCAGTTGGATAGAGTGTTGGTTTCCGAAGCCAAAGGTCACAGGTTCGATTCCTGTCGGGCGCGCCATAAAATCAAAGGGTTACAATTCCCCGCTGAGTTTCTTAGCTTCTTCGTGCCCACGGCGCACCCAATCTGTGCCCCTTTGCAGTTGCCCATCCTGGCGTTGCCAGCCGAGTGGCGGTGGGTCACTGTGCAGGCCATCAACCTCTCGTTTTTCCCCAAGGAGCAGCGCATGAACAGAAACGATGTCACCGAAATGATCGTCGCAGCGAAAATCGCCAAGGGCCTCAAGTGGGCAGACGTGGCGGCGAAAGTCGGGCTGTCGAAGGAATGGGTCACCGCCGGGTGTCTGGGCCAGATGACCTTCGATGCCCGTCAGGCGACGGTCCTGGGCGAGGTGTTCGGCCTCCCCGGGCAGGCCGTCCTGCTGCTGCAGGAAGTGCCCTACAAAGGCTCGCTGCCGACCGCGGTGCCGACCGACCCGCTGATCTACCGCTTCTACGAACTGGTCAGCGTCTACGGCACCACCCTGAAGGCGCTGATCCACGAAGAGTTCGGCGACGGCATCATGTCGGCGATCGACTTCAAGATGGACCTGCAGCGCGAGGCCGATCCCAAGGGCGACCGCGTGAACATCGTCATGTCCGGCAAGTTCCTTCCCTACAAGACCTACTGACCCGGCCGACCACGCCAGGCTGTTCCACGACTTCTACGGAGGACCCTGTTGACGACAACCCCCATTCAGGCGGTTTTCAGGGACACGTGGCGTAACGCATCCATGCAACGGGCATCCAGGGCGCTGCCTACGATTTTGCCCATCATATCCAGCGCCTTGTCCAAGGGAATCGCCGGGCGGTAGGGGCGTTCGGCCGACAAGGCGTCAAAGATGTCGGCTGTGGTGATGATTCGGGTTTCCAGGGAAATCTGGTCTGCCCTCAAGCCCCTTGGGTACCCTGCACCATCCAGTCTTTCATGGTGGGCGCCGGCCATCCTGGCCAGTTCGGCAAAAGGAGCGATGCCCGCCAGGATGGTTTCGGTGTAAACCGGATGCATGCGCACCGCTTCCCATTCCTGGGCATCCAGGGAGCCGGGTTTGTCGAGTACGGTATTGCTGACCCCCAACTTGCCCAGGTCATGTAGCAATGCACCTCGCCGGAGCCAGCGCCGCCTGTCGTCGGGCATGCCCAGGTGGCCAGCAATGAGGTCGGTATACAGGGCCACGCGGACGCTGTGCCCAGAGGTGTAGGGACTCTTGGCATCAATGATCTGGCCGAAGGCTTCTGCAATATCGTCCAGAT
>JAKBAT010000003.1 GCA_021808815.1 Pseudomonadota bacterium | reverse complement strand
GCCTGCGGAGATGGGATGGCTGAGACAGGGCACGCCACCGGGAGGAACCTGGCCGCTCAGGGCTTGTGGTAGCGGTGCAAGGTCTGCCTGTGGGGAAAACGGGGCACGGTGCATGGCAATGGCAAAAATACTGTATATATGTACAGTATATCGCCAAGGACAGGCCCCCGGCAAGGGCTGGATCAGCGGCGTGCCACGATAACAGCTTCGTTGTTCCCGGAAAACCGGAACATTTGTACGGCCATACCCTGTTTCTGGAAAGCCGTGGCAATTTCCTCCGGCTGCAGCAGGTGATTGCCCTGCACATGCTCGCTCAGGTTCTGGAATGCCAGGCTGCGCCGGGCAGGGTCACGCAGTTGGGCACGATCCGCAGGCCAGGCCGGTTCCCAGATGACAGCATGGCCGCCCAGCTTGAGGTGGTCACGCAGCCAGGCAACGATACCGGCTTGATCCTGTTCCCACACATGATGCAGCGCCCGGTTCATGGCAATCAGGTCCACAGGTGCCGCCAGCGTGGTGGCGTGGATGTCTCCCTGCTCGAAACGCAGGCGATCGGACAACCCTTCTGTCACGGCACGGGCACGGGCCTGCTCCACGTTCTCGGCAAAACCATCCAGCCCCAGCCCCCGCAGCCGGCGATAGCGCCGGGCCAATACCCGCAAATACCAACCGTTGCCGCAGCCCAGATCCAGCACTTCGCCGCCCACGGCATCCACCTCGGCAAACACCGGTAACGCAGGACAAATGACCGTTTCGAACAACGGGCCGAAGCTCGCTTCCAGCATGGGGCCGAACCAGGGCAGCACCGTGGCCCGCTCCCCCAGCACGCTTTCCCCCGGGCGTTCGCCGCCCTGCATGAGTCCGGCGGCACGTTCCGCCATGTGTGCCGATAGTACGGACTGCACGGCAAGTGGCATCAGGCTGTCGGGCGCCTCGGGGCACATGGCCTCACCAGTGGCACTCAACCGGAACAGTGCATCATCCTCTTCCAGGTAACCGAAGGCATAGGCAGCATCGCACCAGCGTGTCACGTAACCAGCATCCAGGCCCATGCGCCGGGCCAAGTCTGCAGCCGAGCCGGCCTGGTGGCGAAGTGCGGAAAACAGGCCTGCGCTGATGCCGATGAAGGCGATGTTGAGACTCAGCGCTCCCTGCGCCTGTTGGCGAAATTGTGTTTTCAGCGCATCAGCTGTCATGGGGAATGGAGAAGTATGGAGGGCGTGGAAAGATGCCGTATCATTTCACGAATACGACATGGCGTGGAGAGTCTTTCATGAAAAAAACCGGAAGCCTGGCCGACTATGAAACAACCTTGCGGCTGTTGCAAATCGAGCTGGTGAAACTGCAGCGCCATTTCATCGGTGGCGGGGAACGCATCCTCGTGTTGATCGAAGGACGCGACGGGGCCGGCAAGGATGGCACCATCAAGCGCATCGTGGAGCACCTGAGCCCGCGGGAAACACGGGTGATGGCGCTGGGCAAGCCTTCTGACCGGGAACAGGGCCAATGGTATTTCCAGCGTTACGTCCCCCACCTGCCCAGCCGTGGCGAATTCGTCCTGTTCAACCGCAGCTGGTACAACCGGGCCGGCGTGGAGCCGGTCATGGGGTTTTGCACGGCCCAGGAATACGAGGACTTCATGAACACCGTGCCCACCTTCGAAGCCATGCTGGTAAGCTCCGGCATCACCCTGTTCAAGTACTATCTCGACATTTCGCGGGAAGAACAGATGCGCCGCCTCCAGGACCGTGCGCGCAATCCGCTCAAACAATGGAAAGTGAGCCCCATCGACAAGGTGGCCTCCCGCAAGTGGAAAGCCTACAGCAAGGCGCGTGACGCCATGCTCCTGCGTTCCCACCATCCGCTGGCGCCCTGGACCGTGGTGCAATCCGACGACAAGAGGACAGCCCGGATCAACCTGCTGCGCCACCTGCTGTCCCGCCTGCATTACCCCGGGAAGCAACCCGCGCTGCTGCACTGGGACCCGGCCGTGATGTGCGAATGGCCCGTGGGCAGCACGACGCTGCCTGCATTTGCCTGACGTTCCGGTCTGGCTTCCCCCGCATCCCCTTCCGGATCGGGGTACACTGTCAGGACCCTCGGGAGACTTGAGTGCCGTTCTCGCCCTTTCGCATCCTGTTCTTGATCGCTGCGCTGATCCTGCTGGTGGTGGTCGTCCAGTTCGGCATCGTCAGCGTTGCTTTCGAAAAGCTGGGCCTGTCCGATCATTCGGCCTACCTGCTGCTACTGGGCACCTTGCTGGGCAGCAGCATCAATCTGCCCCTGTACAGCGTACGTTCGGAAGGGGCACCCTCTCCCGTGCTGCCCCCCGAACTGGCCCGCCTGCCCCTGTTCCGGAAAATCCCCTTCACCGGAAAAACCACCGTGGTAGTCAACGTGGGCGGGGCCCTGGTGCCGCTTGCCTTTTCCCTGTACCTGATGGCCCATCGCCCGATTTCCCCCTTCGAAATCCTGGCTGCAGTGGGCGTGGTGTCCTTCGTGGCCCATGCCATCAGTCGCCCCGTGCCCGGCGTGGGCATTGCCATGCCCATCTTCGTGGCGCCCATCGTGGCCGCCCTCATCGCTTGGATGCTCAATCCGGAGCAACGCGCAGCACTGGCCTATATCGGAGGCAGCCTCGGCGTGTTGATCGGTGCTGACCTGGTACGCCTCAAGGACCTCAAGATGCTCGGCGCACCCATTGCCTCCATTGGAGGCGCCGGCACCTTTGACGGCATCTTCATTACCGGTTTCGTGGCTGTACTGCTGGCATGAACGGCCTGCCTCTCAAATGGCAATCGGCCTTCTGGGTTGCCGCCCAGTTCCTGCTGCTGTTCCTGCTGGTACCGGGCAGCGCACCCTGGCACTGGCAGCCTGTCGCAACGGGGCTGATGGCCGCCGGGGCGGCACTGGCCCTGTGGGTGTTTGCCCATAACCGTCCCGGCAATTTCAACATCCGCCCCGAACCCAAGTCGGGGGCGCGCCTCGTCACCACCGGCCCCTACCGCTTCGTGCGCCACCCCATGTATGTGGCCCTGCTGCTCGCCACTGCGGGGCTCGTGGCCGCCTCTTCCCAAACCGGGCTATGGGTATTGTGGGGGCTGTTGTGGGGCGTGCTGAATTTCAAGGCGGCACTGGAAGAGCGCCTGCTCACCGCCCACTGGGCGGAATATGCCCGTTACTGCGCGAGCGTGTCCCGTTTCATTCCCGGACTGTGGTAACCGGCCCAATACGGATCACTTTTCCGCACCGTAGGTTTTGGTGAGGTAATCCACGATGGCGGGGATTTCCTCGTCGGGAATCGGGGCCTTGAACGCCTGCTGCATCTTGTGGACGGTGGCATTCCAGTAGGTACGCGGGGAGCCTGGCGGCTGCGTCTGCACATATTGCGAGGAATGGCAGGTGAGACAGTTTTTGAGCACCAGAGGGTACCCCGGCAAATCATTGGCCTGGTAGCTGGTACTGTCCTGGGGCAGGGTAATTTCCCCGGGCAGGTCCGCCAGCACTCCCAGGGGACTTCCCAACACCAGCATCAGGAAAGTGTTCCGGATCATCTGTCGCATCACGCTATCCTGCCACCACACGTACATGCTCGGTGGCGTTGTACATGTAACCCCCGGGGTTCCACAACGCCTGCTGCGGCTGGGTTTGCCCGATGCGGTTCACGGCTCGCACCAGCAGGCGGTATTCCCCGCTGTGTTCGGCCCGGAAAGGCACCGTCCATTCCCGGAAGGCATAGCGCCCCACATCACGGCCCAGCGTGGCGTCCTGCCAGCGCTGGCCCCCATCCGCGGAAAATGCCACTTCCGTGATGCCGTACCCGCCGTCAAAGGCAATCCCGCGCACGGTATAGGTCCGCCCCTTTTGGATGCGATCGCCATCCGCAAGGCTCGTGATGAAGGAGCGCACGTCGAAGCGGGCGATGGGCACGGACGTCTTCGCCGTGTCATCGGGAGACAGGCAATGGCAGGCATCTTCGGGCACGCGGTAAGCATGCTCCATCCAGAAGCCCTCGAAAGGTTTTTCCAGCACCTGGATGCTGGACAGGTGCTTGACCCAGTAGGTCCCGTAGTACCCCGGCACCACGAGACGCAATGGATAGCCGTTGAGCAGCGGCAAGGCGGCGCCATTCATGCGCCAGGCCACCATCACTTCCCCATCCAGGGCATGGTCGATGTCGAGCGCCTTGACGAAATCCGGGCTTTGCTGCAGGGGAGGATGGTCCAGCCCGTCAAACGAGACCTGCACGGCGCCGGCCTTGACGCCGGCCGCCTCCAACAGTGTCTTGAGTGGCAGGCCCTCCCAGCGGGCATTGCCCATCAATCCGCTATAGGCCTGCCCGCCGTTGACGCGCGGCATCATCTTGCCACGGCTGTTCCCCGAACACTGGTGTACGGCCGGCAGTTCCACCGCTGTCCCCAAGGCCTGCAGTTTTTCCAGCGACAGGGAAAGCGGGGTTTTCACGTGCCCCCCCACCTGCAGGCGATAGGTCTGCAGGTCCACGTGGGTGGGCACCTCGCTCCAGTGGTAGCGCACGAAAAACGCGTCATTGGGCGTATACAGGCTTTCGTTGAAGACGGAAAAGGGAGTTTCCAGCTGGGGGGGCCGGCTGGTCAGGAGTATCAGGGGCCGCTTTTGTGGATAGGCCACCAGGGGCCGCTGACCGTTGGCAAAGGGTAACTCGACCATGGGAGGGGCTTCGTCGGCCCAAAGTGTCCCGGGCAAGCCTCCCAATGCCGTCGCCCCCAAGCCCCAGCGCCCCAGGGTTTGCAACCATTGCCGACGTGCCGGGTCGACGCCCTTGACTTTCAACACCCCCATTCCTCCTTAAGTTAAGTCGCATCCTGAGGGCACTGCCACCACCGCCCTTATTAGCGCGGTGGATTATATGCGTATTCGATCTGGTTATATGCCAACAAATTGTAAATTATTTGTAACAACCCCTACGGCTTGGCAACGGGGTCGGCCACCACCTGGAAATGGACCTCCACGGCGTCCGCCACCTGCAGGGCTCCGCCCAACACGGCCAATGGCGTCAGGCCGAAATCCCGTTGATGGACCACGAAGTCGCCCCGCGCCAGGATGCTGCCATCGCTGCGGGTTTCCAGCTGCACTGGGACCGCCTGCGTATGCACCACCCCGTGCACTTCCATGCGGACTTCCAGCTGATCGGCGGACAGGCGCCGAATCAGGATCCGGGCCAGGGGATAGCGTGCGGTTTCCAGCACGCGTTCCTGCAGGTTGCGGCGCGTTCCCGCAATGGCTTCTGCGGTCACGTCCGGGTCGAGCCCTGCAGCCTCGCGCAACGCCGGCTCGTCCACGGTGAGGGTCGCAAGCGGCAGGGTCAGGCGCGCCATGCCAGTAGCGGGCAACACCTCGCCGGCAAGGGCATGGCTTGCCAGCACGTGCTCGTGCCCCAGTCGTGCCAGGGGCCCGGCGCGATGCACGCGAAACGTCACCAGGGAGCGTGCCGCATTCACCTGCAAGGGGAGCGATCCGGCTTCCTGCAAGGCAGTGAGGGCCGCGGGAGGAGGCGCGGAAGCTTTTGGGGGCATGGATGCAGGCGTGCAGGCTGCGAGCAGACCGGCCCCCAGGAAAATGGATACAATGGGTCTCATCGGTCCTATCCTAGCCCGCTTCCCCATGAAGCTCCACATCCTGTCCGACCTGCACAACGAGCGCGCACTCTACACTCCCCGGGTCACCGATACCGACCTGGTGATCCTCGCGGGGGACATCGACGAGGGTACGCGCGGCATGGACTGGGCCCGCGCTGCCTTCGATTGTCCGGTGCTGTACGTGGCGGGGAACCACGAATACTACCGGGGACACCTGGATCACACGCGCGAAGCCCTGCTGCTGGCCAGCGATACCCATGTACGCTTTCTGGATCAGGGCTGGTACGACTTCCAGGGCATCCGGTTCGTGGCCGCCACCGGATGGACCGACTTCACCGTCACAGGCGATGCCGCAGCGGCCCAATGGGGCGTGCGCACGCGATTCCAGGACTTTGAGCGCATCCGGGCGGCCAACGGACGCCGCGCCCAACCGGTGGATTTCATCGAACGCAACCACACCGCCTTGAACTGGCTCCGGCGGCAGCTCGCACAGGAATACCCCGGCCCCACCGTGGTGGTCACCCATCACGCCCCGTCCCTGCGCTCGCTTGAGAACCAGCCCGACCCCTACAGCCATCTGGATGCCGCCTTTGCCAATGCCTGGGAAGACCTCATGGGGGACGGCGTGGCCCTCTGGATTCATGGCCACACGCATCTCGCAGTGGATTACCGGATTGCGGGTACCCGCATATACTCCAATCCTCGCGGCGTACCCGGCGAAACCACGGGCTTTGACCCGATGGCCTGCGTGCACGTCGAGCGCTGAACTGCGGCACGCTGCTCAGTCGTCTTCGCCCAGTTCGGGATTCCATCCCTGGGCTCGCGCCAGGACCACGGCTTCGCCATGGATACGAAGGTAGCGGGCACGCAGGTCATCGGGCAGACGGCTCGGCAAATGCCCATACTTGTCCCACTCTGCATACACCTGCTCATACAGGGCCTGCAGCTGGTCGGCACGCCATCCGGCCCCGTCCTGGGTTTCGGGCAGCAGCCCAAACACCCACGCATCGCGAACCACGCGCCCCAGATGCGTCAACCCGCCCTGGCGGTCACGAAATACACCTGAATACCGCTGTTCCATGCTCACCTCGTCAGTCCGGCATACAACATCGGCAATTTTTCAGGCAAGCGCGCCACCTGATCCAGTACCTGATAGTTGCGGGCCCCGAAAATACGCGACACATACTGGTCCGCGCGCGGATCCAGCGTCATGCAATAGGTGGCGATGCCTTGCCGGCCCGCCGCCTCCACCGCCTTGCGGGTATCGTAGCGCAGATACTGGGGATCGCGCACGTCCACATCCGCAGGTTCCCCGTCGGTGAGAACCAGCAGCAGCCTTTTGGCCGCAGGTTGAGCCCGCAGGTGCCAGGTCGCGTGGCGCAAGGCGGCGCCCATGCGGGTGGAGAGCTGGCCACGCATGCCCGCTAGACGCGCCTTGGCCAGGGCATCGTAGGGTTGGTCGAAATCCTTGAAACGCCAGTACTGTACGTCATGGCGCCCGTCCGAACAAAAGCCGTGAATGGCGAAGGGATCTCCCACCTTGTGGATGGCATCCGCCAGCAATACCGTGGCCTCGCGGGTGAGGTCCAGCACCGTGTGGTCCTGCCCCTCCACCCGTTCGTTGGTGGATTCCGACAGGTCCAGCAACACCAGCACCGCGATGTCACGCACCTTGCGCACGCTGCGCATCATGATGCGCGGATCAGGCTGGTGCCCCATGCGCCAGTCCACCAGACTCGCGATCGCCGCATTGAGGTCGATGTCATCCCCCTCTTCAAGCTTGCGCAAGCGGGTGACCCCCTGGGGCTGCATGGCATCCAGGATGTACTTCATGCGCCCGATCAGCCGCTTGTGTCGGGCCGTGATGGCGTCCACGAGATCCAGTTCGCCCAGGCGGGCACGCCGCTCCAGGACCGTGGCCCAAGTGGGGCGTTCCAGCTGGATCTGGTAATCCCATTCGGGATAATGGTAGGGATCGGAGACCGGCTCCTTGCCTTCCATTTCGTTGTAGCTTTTGCCCTCGTCCTCGTAGGGAAACAGTTCGGAACCCAGCACCCAGATTTCCTGGGCATCGTCACCCGCCAGTTCTGTGTCGATTTCGTTGACCATTTCCATGAGGCTGACCTTGCGCCGGACTTGGCGGGGCGCCTCGAACCCGGCCTCGGGCGAGGCGCCATGTCCGTCGAAAGCCCAGAGGTAGCGGTTATCATCGCGATAGAGTGCGCCTTGCACATCGGTACGGGGATTGAACGCCAACTTCTTTTCCCGGAAGGCATGGGCCAGGGCCACGCCGATTTCCCAGGAGATTTCCACCGTGTCCAGGCGTTCGGCCGCCTGGGCAAACAGGGAGCGGCCCAGCGTCACCCAGGGGTCGGGGTCCACGTAGTCGGGATCGAGCAGGGCCCGGGCCAGGCGATCGAAATAATGGCCGGCACTGCGATCCAGCTCGGGCGTGGCCAGATGCCCGCGCCGCCACAACGCCTGCAGCCCGGGGAAGCGTCGAATCGCCAATGTTTCCACCCGCGCATCTTCCACAAGCTCCACCAGGGCACGCTGCAGGCCATTAAGGTTTTCGGCGGTCAGAGGCACGGTGGTGGCCACCTGGTGCGCTGCGCAGTGCGCGCTGGCAGCGCGATAGAGTTCCACCCCGGTCAGGCCGGGATGATCGTCGTAGGCATCCGGCAGGTGAAACAGGTAGCCTTCAATGTAAGGACGGTAACCTTCCCGCCGTTCAAAATCACCGGAGGTGGGCCGCATGAAAAAATCCCGCCCCCACAAGGCCCGCAAATACATGGCAATGCGCCGTTGCACATCCACGAACAGGGTGCCCTTGCGTTCCTTCTGCAGCACAGCCTGGGATTCCCGGGATGCGAGGCTGAAGTAATCCGTCTGGGCCGCATAGTCGGTGCGATGGGCATGGGCACCCCACAGGGCCCACCGCCGCAAGCCCCCCAGGGTCAACTGCCCCAGCAGCACATCCAGGTGCTCGAGCAGGGGCCGCACTCCGCGTGGCGCCTGTCCGATCAACTGATTGAGGAACTGCAGGTAATGGCGGAACAATTCCGGATCGGCAAGCCGCCGGGCCGCCACGGGCGCCGTGGCAAGCAGGCGTTCGATGACGGCGCCGGAAGTGCGCGAAGAAAACCCCAAGGCTGTCTGCACCAGTTCGGTCAGGACATCTTCCCCCACTTCCCGCGCCACCTGAGGCGCAATGTCGACCCAGCCCAGGGGCAGGTCGTTGCCCTTGCCCAGGCGTGACAGGGCTGCCATCCCCTGCATGTAATGTTCCAGCCCGGCCGCCGACAGGGTCCGGGTGGCTTCCCGCCAGGCGTGGTGCATGGCCTCGCGGCAGGGTTCGGGCAACTCCTCGAGCAACGCCGCGTACTGTTCCAGGTGAACGGCCATGGCGCTCCCTCAGAAGAACGTGGTCACCGCGGCATCCAGCGCATCGCGCATGTCGGGATCGTCGGTGATGGGACGCACCAGCGCCACCCGGCACGCATTCCTGGCATCCACTCCATGGGCAATCAGGCTGCCGGCATAAATCAGCATGCGCGTGGAAATCCCTTCGTCCAGGCCATGGCCCTTGAGGTTGCGTGCACGCTCGGCGATGGAGACAAGCTTGTCGGCCACGGCTGCGGAAACCACCGCCTCATGGGCCACAATTTCCGATTCAATGGCATGTTCCGGGTAATTGAAATCAAGCGCCCCGAAACGTTGCTTGGTGGATTGCTTGAGGTCCTTCATGAGACTCTGGTAGCCCGGGTTGTAGGAAATCACCAGTTGGAAATCGGGATGGGCCCGCACCAGCTCCCCTTTCTTCTCCAGAGGCAGCACACGCCGATTGTCGGTCAGGGGATGGATGACCACGGTGGTGTCCTGGCGTGCCTCCACCACCTCATCCAGGTAACACAAGGCACCATGCCGGGCAGCGATGGCCAGGGGCCCGTCCTGCCAGCGGGTGCCTTGGGCATCGAGCAGGAAACGGCCCACCAGGTCGGAAGCCGTCATGTCTTCGTTGCAGGCCACCGTGATCAGGGGTTTGCCCAGGGTATGGGCCATGTATTCCACGAAACGGGTTTTGCCGCACCCCGTAGGACCTTTCAGCATCATGGGCATGCGCACGGAATAGGCGGCCTGGAACAGCTCCACTTCATCGGCCACCGGTCGGTAATAAGGCGTCGCACCAATCCGGTACTGCGCAAGAATATCGCTCATCATCTACCTCGCCAACAAAAAACCCCCGTGCCATACGGCGACGGGGGTCTAAAAAGGCAAAACCATGCCGTTTAAACAGTTTTGCCGCGGAAAATCACCATGGAAGTCCCCTGCGACTGACTGAAATTGTCATAGCCGATCAGGCGCACGTGGTTGTCGGGATTGGCCTTGTGACAGGCTTCGGCTTCGGCCAGAACACGATCCACGTCGGTTTCGCCAAACATGGGTAACTTCCACATGTACCAGTAGGAATCCATCAGGTACTGCGGTTCGATATGCTCGATGGCGGGGTTCCAGCCTTTCTTCACCAGGTATTCCACCTGCTTGCGGATTTCTTCCGCCGACATGGCCGGCAGGTAGGAAAAAGTTTCAAATTTCCGGCTGGCGGGATCGCTCAGGCGGGACTTGTAATCCATGACTTCGCTCATGACATGCTCCTTGATGTGCGGGGTTGCTTACTTGTGGGCCACGTCCAGCTTGTCCACGGTATCGAACTCGAATTTGATTTCCTTCCAGGTTTCCATCGCAATTTTGAGTTCAGGACTGTGCTGGGCTGCCTGGGTAAGGATCGCCTTGCCTTCCTTCTCCACAGCCACACCCTGGTTGCGCGCGGCCACGCAGGCTTCCAACGCCACCCGGTTGGCTGCGGCACCCGCCGCATTGCCCCAGGGGTGACCCAGGGTACCGCCACCAAACTGCAGCACCGAGTTGTCACCGAAAATCGTCACCAGCGCCGGCATGTGCCACACGTGAATTCCGCCGGAGGCCACCGGGAGGATGCCCGGCATGGAGCCCCAGTCCTGGTCGAAGAAAATGCCGCGGTTGCGGTCTTCCTTGATGTAGCTGTCACGCATCAGGTCGATCCAGCCCAGGGTCGCTTCACGCGATCCTTCCAGCTTGCCCACCACGGTACCGGAATGCAGGTGATCACCGCCGGACAGGCGCAGAATCTTGGTCAGCACGCGGAAATGAATGCCGTGATGGGGGTTGCGGTCAAGCACGGCGTGCATGGCGCGATGGATGTGCAGCAGCATGCCATTGTCACGACACCAGTTGGCAAGCCCGGTATTGGCTGTGAGACCGCCCGTCAGGTAGTCGTGCATGATAATGGGAGCACCGATTTCCTTTGCAAACTCGGCACGCTTGTACATTTCTTCCGGTGTGGGCGCCGTCACGTTGAGATAGTGACCCTTGCGCTCACCGGTTTCCCGTTCCGCCTTCAGGGTGGCTTCCTGCACAAACTCGAAGCGAGTGCGCCAGCGCATGAAAGGCTGGCTGTTGACGTTTTCGTCGTCCTTGGTGAAATCAAGGCCGCCACGCAGGCACTCGTACACGGCACGGCCGTAGTTCTTGGCGGACAGGCCAAGCTTGGGTTTGATGGTGCAGCCCAGGAGCGGGCGACCATACTTGTTGAGCTTGTCGCGCTCCACCTCAATACCCTGGGGCGGGCCGCCGCAAGTCATGACATAGGCGAGCGGGAAGCGCACATCCTCCAGGCGCAGTGCCCGGATGGCCTTGAAGCCGAACACGTTGCCCACGAGCGAAGTCATGACGTTGACCACCGAACCTTCCTCGAAGAGGTCAATCGGGTACGCCACAAACGCGTAGAAACAGGTGTCATCGCCCGGCACGTCCTCAATGCGATAGGAGCGACCCTTGTAGTAGTCCAGGTCGGTCAGGAGGTCCGTCCAGACTGTGGTCCACGTACCGGTGGAAGATTCGGCCGCCACTGCAGCAGCAGCTTCCTCGCGATCCACGCCGGCCTGGGGAGTGATCTTGAAGCACGCCAGGATGTCGGTATCTTTAGGGGTGTATTCGGGAGTCCAGTAGGTATGCCGGTATTCCTTCACGCCGGCGTTGTAGGTTTTCACTGCCATGGTATTCCTCCGTGGGGTTCCATCATTCTGTCGTGATGAAGCGCATCATCGAAGAAAACAAAGCATAAGTAAATTAAATTATTTTGATTGCTTTCATCAGTGATGCTTATATTTAATGGGCTTAACGCCCCCGCTTGATGCGCATGAGTTTCTGATCAGCGGCCCGAAGCAAATCTTCCGGTGTTTTCATCACGTGCGGGTCACGTTCGGCCAACCCGGTGGAGAACAGGAGGGGGCCGGTTTCCAGATTCACTTTGGCTGCCGCCACCAGAAGGCGGCGACGCAGGACTTCCAGGTCCGATTCACGCGCCAAGGGGCAGATCATGAGAAACTCGTCGCCTCCCATGCGCACGGCAAGATCCTCCTGCCGCACCTGGCGCTTCAGGATCGTGGCCAATTCCTGCAACACGCGGTCCCCCGCATCGTGTCCGAAAGCATCGTTGATCTGCTTGAAATTATCGAGATCGATGAGCATGCAGCCCAGCGGTGTTTGTCGCCGCTCGGCCTGGGCCCAGTGACGTTTGAGAAACGCGTCGGCCATGCGGCGGTTGGCAAGCCCGGTGAGGGGGTCGGTCAGGGTCTGGCGATGCAACTTGCGGGTGGTCACGGCCAGTTGCGACAGGCTGCGGCGATGGGAGGCACGTTCCTGTTCCAGGGTACGGTGGAGCCGGATGCGTTGTGCCGCATGGTGTACCTGGGCAACCAGCCATTCCGGGCTCACCTGCGGGGGCACTACGGCTTCCACGCCACAGGTCAGCAGGGCGACGCGGGACGCCGGTTCTGTCACGTCCCCCACCAGGATCACGGCCTGGCCTGGTGGTGCCGTCAATACCCCCAGCAGTCCCTGCTGTGCTTCCAGAGCCGCCGCCTCCAGCTGCACCACCAGGATGGCAGCATGCCCCGCGGTCAGGTGTCGCCCGGCCGCCTCAAGAGACTCTGCCAGCAAGACGGGGTACCCCGCCTTCTCCAAAGCCTCCTGCCAAGACTGCCGCCAGCCAGGCAACTGCACACACAGTGCGATACGCACCTGTTCCCCATGGTTGCCCGTCATGTGCACATCCGGTGCCAGGCTATCACTGCCCACAGGGCGGTCCTCGATCCACTCATGCCAGCCATGACGCAACTGCCCGGCCGCCTGCAACAAGCCTTCCTGCGTATGGCTGACGCCCAGGGTGGCCAGAATGTTGCGCAGGGCCAGGGCCAGCAGTTCATTATCGGATTCCACCATCAGATCGGGTGCGATGTCCCAGGCAGAGCGCAAAATCTGCGCCATGATGCTTTTGCGCTCATGGGTGACATGATCGTCCAGGCGGGTTTCCGCCAGCCGGATCACATCCACCAGAACGGAGGGGAACCCCCAGTCCTGCAGCAATGCCGTGTTGATCGCCACATGGTCCACCCCGAAATGCTGCCGCTCCAGATGCAGCAGTTCCTCTGCCTGCACGGTGTTTTCCATGAAACCGCTGTAGGCATCGGGGTAGAAACGCAGCAATGCCAACTGCCCGATACGTGCCAGGAGGGCACAGGTGAACATTTCGGCGGAACCCGCCGGCATGCCGGGCTGGGAGCACAGCCATTCGGCTGTCACGGCTGCCGCGAGGGAACGCCGGCATAGCGCCAGATAGGCCGCCACTTCGCCGTCCTGTTCTGACAAAGCCTGGTCCAGCACGGACAAGCCGGCGGCAAGATGTATCGCAGCATTGATGCCCAGCCGCACCAGGGCATCCTCCACTGCCACCGCCGGACGTACGGCACCATTGCCGGGACGGTTGGCAAGACGCAGCAGGCGCACGGTCAGGGCCGGATCGGATTTGACGACGGCCGCAATGTCCTTCAGGCCGGATTCGCTGGACTGCAGGAGGGAGAACAGGCGCAGTGCCGTACGGGATGGAGAAGGCAATTGTCCCAACGCCTGAATCTGAAGCAAAATGGACTCTTCGGCAGAGCCCTCCAATGCTGCCTGCCCGTTGGCATCATCCCTGATCATGGCGCATCCATTTGACTTTTTTATCGTAGCCCATTATCCCCCGGCCGCCTGCAATTTGCACCAGCAGATGCGCCACCGCCTTCAGCCCACACCACTGGCTGTCACACCCCTGTCATACCGTTCAGGTCTACTGCAAGGTGAACGATATTGTGAAAAAAGACGAGTAAAACCTGGAGGCCGTGATGCGCCCTGAAAACACCGATGAAGCACTTTTCAATGAATTCGAATCCGCCATTCTACCGCTCAACGCACTGCGACGCGACACCATGGACGACGACTCCCTCGATGCCTTCCACGTGGTGGAAGATGCGGACATCGATGATTTCTGTCGCGGCGGGAAATGACCGGGCTGCCTCAGGGTACCCACGCCAGTCCCAGTAACAGGAGCCCTGCCCACATGGGGGCAACCCACGGCAGGATGGGTGCCGGCCAGGACAGGTAAGCCACGGTCCCGATGGCCCCCACCGCCGCCCAGGCCAATCCGCGTCCACGTCGTTCGAGCAGCGCCAGCGGGTCCCGGTCCCGGCCATCGCGCCAGCAGTGCCAGGCCAGCAGGATCCCTGGGGGCGCACCCGCCGCGAACCATCCTGCCAGCACAGCCACACGATAGATCCATTGCGGCCACCAGGCGGCATGTGCCCGGCCAGAAATGGCCCATTGCCAGGCCTGCAGGACCAGGGTGCCGTGCCAGGCCTGCTGGTCACGCCACGCTTCCCGTACCAGCCCCCACTCAATCATCCGGCCCCCGGCGAACCAGGGGAATCGCCCCCACCACGCATCGTCCCTCCAGTAGCCCCATGAAATGCAAGTCGGGCAACTGCGACAACAGCACTTCCGGCACCAGGGGCACTTCGCGCAATTGCTCACTGCGGCCTGCGCTGCGCCCGCGATGGCGTCCTGCAGGCCCCTGCCCCTGCTGGGCCTGTTGCGAGCTTCCCGCCAGCCTTGCCCACACCCGGCCAGCCCGTTCGGACCAGGCCAGGCGCGAGCCGGCATCCAGGGTGCGGAATGCGATCCAATGGCCGGCATTGCCCAGCATCATCCGGGCAGCGCCTTCGCTTCCCATCGCCACTTCCAGATCCGCCAGGGTCTGGACTGCAAATGTCACTTGCACGCCGCACTCACGCCCCTTGTTGAGCATCTGAATGAACGCCGGATTGGTAATTTCGGCAGCCTCGTCCACCAGTAGCCGCACAAGGGGGCCCGCCGCATCGTCACGATAACGATCTCCGGCCACCGCAGCGAGATCTGCCAGCAGGAGCGCTCCCAGCGCCTGGGATGTGGCAACATCGGTCAAGGCACCCAGGCCCGCATAGAGGACACCCCCCTGCCGCACGATCTGGGCCAGATTGACCCGGACGGGGGCGGTCGCCCGGTCCTGCTCAGAGGGAGACAACAGGGCACCCAGCGCCCCACCCGCAAGCATTTCCAGGATTGGGGTCAGCGCCAACACCATTTTGCGGTAGTGTGCCGGATCGTGCTGCACCAGCGCTGACAGCCCCGTTTGCACGGCGCCGTCCAGTGGCAGCGGGTGGACCTGGAAACGATGCCACAATGCCTGGCCCTGATCCGCCACGTGGGCATTCAGGCACTGCAAGGTCACCGGCTCTCCCAATGCCTGCAAAGCGCCCACGAGACGGTGCAGGGTCATCCAGGCAAACTGCCCAAAAACATTGTCGCTTTCACCTGCGGGAATCAATCGGCTCAGGCGGCTTGCCAACTCGGCAGGGTCACGGCCATTGGCGAGCAGGTCCAGGCGATCGCTCAAGGTCGGTTCGGCAGGCAGCAACTGATAATAGGGACGCCCGACGCGGGCCGCCGCTGCAGCCAGGCTCTCGCGCAGGGCCCGCCCGCCTTTGGGGTCGAGCAGGACCACGGCATCCCCGGCATCAATGGCCTGCAGGGCCAGCAACTTGAACAACTGGGTTTTTCCTGTGCCGGGCGCGCCCATCACCAGCATGTGCCCGCCGCCCGCCCGGGCTTCGATCCCCAATGGACGGGAGGGTCCCGCCAGCACGGCAGGGGACATTCCCGCAAAAGGCGTTGATCCCGCCTGCCATCGATGCAGGCGTTGGGCCTCCCGTGTCCCCCAGACCGACCCGTAACCCAGAAGGCGCTGTCCAGGATGGTGCCGCCGCCACCGGGCCAGTGCAGCCTCCCCAACCCACCGCAGACGGGACTGCCGTACCCTCTGCCAACGCTGCAGATGGGCAGGGATATACCTCAGAAAAATCAGAACTGCCCACAGCAATGTACAGGCACTGGCCGCCCTGCCCCCGAGACCGCTCCCGTAACCTGCCATTTCCCCCAATGCCAGGGCAACAACCCAGGGCACCCATGTCAGTTCCCTCACGGCCATAGCGTGTGCAGTGCCTCTTCCAGCAACCCGCCGGCAAGCACGGACTGGACAGGACGCCCCAACAATGGATGCATCTGCATTTCAACCGCCCCGGCACCGGATCCCAGCACACAACCCGCCCGTTGCAAGGTTTCCAGCCAGGGCAGGGATGCTGCCGGTGGTACCGCGGTTACGCCATGCATCTCTTTTAGCAGGTCCTGGCCGGCCAGAGGCCAGAGCAGGCAATAATGCCGGCCGGTGCACCATACCTTTCCAGGCGGCCGCTGCGGGTGCCAGAGCCCCCGCTGGGCCAGCGCCCGGGCTGCCTTCTGCACCTGGAGCGCAAACATTCCGGTGTCCTCCGCCGGGCCCGCGTGGCCGGCACCTTGCCATAAGGCCTGCACTCCTTCCGCGCAGTGCTGTTCCAGCCAGGCCAGCGTTGCCCCAGACAGGATACGCCCGGCCAACAGGGCCACGGTCAGGGGAACAGGGGGTGCCCCAGGCCGACATGCCCAGTGCACATGATCCACACCATGGGCTTGCGACCAGCCCCACAGGCTGCATGAATACATCCCCCAGGGTATCGCAGCCCCTTCCCCGGAAACCTGCATCGGATGCAATTGCCACGCCACGACCTGCAGTGCGGCTTCCAGTGCAACGGCCACGCGCAAGGGCGGATCGGAGCGCAGGGCGCCACCCTGCAGCACGGCGATCCCTGCCTCGAGGGCCATGCGGAATACCGTGACATCCGTCACCGCCCTGCCCGGCAGGTTGAGCACCCAGCCCCCCAGGCGTTCGAGCGTGGGCATCAACACCTGTTCCGTTTCCCCCAGATCCAGTTCTGCCAGGGTTCGCCAGGCCATGAGGGGAGCGCGTGCCTGCAGCAGGCACGATGAAGGGCTTTGCAATGCCAGCAGGGGTTGCACGGGCCCGTTCAACCCGCCTTTTCCTGCCTCAACTGACGGGGGGCCCGGCCGCCCGTGAGCACGTATCCCTGTGCCCGGCAATGGCCGCACAGGAAGTTGCGTTCCAGCTTGCCCCAGACTTGCAGGTAGCGGCCCCCACAAACGCGGCAACGCGAGCGTTGCAAATTGCGGATCTGCAACGATTTCACCAGCCACCAGGCGCGATCGATGGACATCTGCAGGGTCAACCCCGCTGCCTCCATCACGGCAGCCAGTTCGCCATAAGCGGATACCAGCAAACCACAGGGATCCTCCTCCTGGAGGGCTTGCTGTTTGAGGCGATCGTAAATGGCACAAAACAGGGAAGCCTGCAAATGGTTCTGACGCCGCAGATACCACTGGTCCGAGTTGGGAATCTGTCCCTTGCGGGGGGCTTCCCCACGTATTTCGAGTGACAGCTTGCGCAGAAACCAGCTCGAGAGGCGGGTCATCTCCATCACGATGGGGACGCGCGCGCCCAGGCGAAACAGGCGCTCCGCATTACGATACTGAAGGATTTCGGTTTGCAGGTCCCGTTTAGTGGACATGATCGAGTTCACCCTCCCCCAGCAACAGGGCACGGGGCAATGCTGCCGCCGTCCCCATGGCATATTGGCGCAGGCAATTCCAGACACCGGCGCCGCGCCAGCGCAACCCCACCAGCAGCAACGGCGTTCGGGCCAGACGATTGATTTCCTCGGCGGAGAGGGAGAGCAGGGTTTGCGCCACCTCAGGGCTGATCCCCAGGTTGGCCATGCCCAGATGATAGTCTTGCTGCAGTACTTCGCGAGCCAGGTACAACATGCCCAGATTGATGTCCGACATGGACTTGCCAAGCGTGCTCATGAATCGCTTCTCCTTGAAGTGAACGCACCCGACGAAGAGGAGTGCACGCGGCACTATAAGGAGAAATTAGCACGACAGAACGTCGGTGGCCATGAGCCCGCTGTGGCTCACGACCGACAAGTGCTGGCCTGGCAATGGGTTAGCGCAAACCGGAGGGAGGATCATGCCAGGTTCACGGGACATTCGTCCCATGAACCAACGTGACAGGTGACGTTACATCTTGGGGAGCGTAACGCCCTGTTGCCCCTGGTACTTGCCGCCGCGATCCTTGTAGGACACTTCGCAGGTTTCGTCCGACTCGAAAAACAGCACTTGGGCGACCCCTTCATTGGCGTAGATCTTGGCTGGCAGAGGCGTGGTGTTGGAAAACTCCAGCGTGACATATCCCTCCCATTCGGGCTCGAAAGGGGTCACGTTCACGATGATGCCGCAACGGGCGTAGGTGGATTTCCCCAGGCAGATGGTCAGCACGTTGCGCGGGATCCGGAAATACTCGACGGTGCGGGCCAATGCGAAGGAATTGGGCGGAATGATGCACACCGGGGCCTTGACGTCCACAAAGGAATTGTCGTCAAAGTTTTTTGGATCCACGATGGTGGAATTGAGGTTGGTAAAGAGCTTGAACTCGTCAGAACAACGAATGTCGTAGCCATAGCTCGAAGTGCCGTAGGAAACGATGCGTTGCCCCCCGATCTCCTTCACTTGTCCCGGTTCGAAGGGGTCGATCATGCCATGGCGCTCGGCCATGGTCCGGATCCAGCGGTCCGATTTGATGCTCATCTCACATCCACCTGTCAGGAGTTCTGCACGACGATCTTGGGGAATTTGGCCCCATGGTCCTCACTACGCTCGGCCACCTTGAGCGCCACCCGCCGGGCAATGGCACGGTAGATTTTGGTCACGGGACCTTCGGGGTCGGCCACCACCGTGGGATGCCCGGAATCCGTCTGCTCGCGGATGCGGATATCCAGTGGCAATGCGCCCAGCAGTTCCGTCCCGAAGTCGGCACACATCCGGGCAGCACCTCCCTCCCCGAAAATGTGCTCTTCGTGTCCGCAGTGCGAACAGATATGGGTACTCATGTTTTCCACCACACCCAGGATGGGGACCCCTACTTTCTCGAACATCTTGAATCCCTTGCGTGCATCCAGCAGCGCAATGTCCTGCGGTGTGGTCACGATCACAGCCCCCGTGACGGGCACTTTCTGGGCCAGGGTGAGCTGGATGTCGCCTGTGCCGGGGGGCATGTCCACGATCAGGTAATCCAGGTCGTTCCAGTGGGTGTCGCGCAGCAACTGTTCCAGTGCCTGGGTCACCATCGGCCCCCGCCAGACCATGGGCTGGTCCGGATCGATCAGGTAACCCACGGACATGGTCTGCAGCCCGTAACCTTCGAGCGGCAGCATGGACTTCCCGTCGGGAGCCCCTTCCGGATGGCCATGAATTCCCAGCATGGTGGGCTGGGAAGGCCCGTAGATGTCCGCATCGAGAATGCCCACGCGTGCCCCTTCCGCTGCCAGGGCCAGTGCCAGGTTGACGGTGGTGGTGGATTTGCCGACGCCCCCCTTGCCAGAAGCCACGGCCACCACATTGCGAATGCCCGCCAGGGGCTTGAGTCCGGCTTGCACTGCGTGCGCCTTGATGCGCCAGTCGATATTCACGTTCACCTGCTTCACGCCCGGCTGCGCTGCCAGCGCCTTTTGCACGGTTTCGCGCACGGCAGCCCCCAGGGTACGGCCTGGATAGCCCAGTTCCAGATCCACCGTGATGACGCCCTCCGACACACTGACCTGGCGCACGGATTTCGTCCGCCCCAGGGGCTTGCCGGTATTGGGATCCACCTGCGCCTTGACCAGCGCTTCCAAGTCGTTTTCTGCGATTGCCATGTCCATTACCTTTTTATGCGTTCGGAGGGTCGATCACGCAAGATTATAGTGGAGTATCGAAATTGCGGCAGGAGGTTGTTACACTAATCCCTTTTTCGCTGAATTCCTTCCGATGAGTCGCACCCTTTTAGTCACCAGCGCATTGCCCTATGCCAACGGCAGCATCCACCTCGGTCACATGGTCGAACATATCCAGACCGACATCTGGGTGCGCCATCAACGCATGCGTGGACATGTGGTCTACCTCATCTGCGCCGACGATACGCATGGCACCCCCGTCATGCTGGCGGCGGAGGCCCAGGGCATCACTCCCGAACAGATGATCGAGAAGGCCCGGGCTGAGCACATGGAGGACTTTGCAGGGTTCCACATTCAGCACGACCTCTATTACAGCACCCATTCGCCGGAAACCCGGGCCTTTGCCAGCGAAATATACCAGCGGCTCAAGACCGCGGGACTGATCAACATACGCCCCATCGAACAACTGTTCGATCCGGTACGCGGCATGTTCCTGCCGGACCGTTTCATCAAGGGTGAATGTCCCCGTTGCCACGCCAGGGACCAGTACGGCGACAGCTGCGAAGTTTGCGGTGCCTCCTACGCTCCCACCGACCTCATCCATCCGGTGTCCGCCATTTCCGGCGCAACGCCCGTCCGGAGAACTTCAGAACACCATTTTTTCCGGTTGGGTGCCTGCGAATCCTTCCTGAAGGAATGGACCCGCTCGGGCACCATTCCACCCGAAGCCGCCAACAAGCTGGACGAGTGGTTCGATGCCGGCCTGTCAGACTGGGACATTTCCCGCGATGCCCCCTATTTCGGCTTTGAAATTCCGGGCGCGCCCAACAAATTCTTCTATGTCTGGCTCGATGCCCCCATTGGCTACATCGGAACATTCAAAAAACTCGCGGACACGCAGGGCCTCGACTTCGATGCCTTCTGGAACCCCGACAGCCGCGTGGAGCTCTACCATTTCATCGGCAAGGACATTCTGTATTTCCATTCCCTGTTCTGGCCCGCCATGCTGGAATGCGCAGGTTTCCGCACCCCCACGCAACTGTTCGTGCACGGGTTCCTGACGGTGAACGGCCAGAAAATGTCCAAGAGCCGGGGTTCTTTCATTACCGCAGGCAACTACCTGCGCCACCTCGACCCGGAATACCTGCGCTATTACTACGCCGCCAAACTCAATTCCGGCATGGATGACCTCGATCTCAACCTCGAGGATTTCATCGCCCGCGTCAACAGCGACCTGGTGGGGAAATACGTCAACATCGCAAGCCGCGCGGCAGGCTTCATCAGCAAGCGCTTCGACGGCCAGCTCTCGCCCACCCTGCATCCGGCCGCAGAAGCGCTGGTGGAACGTTTCCGAGACCGGGCCGAGTCCATTGCCATGCTCTACGATGCCCGGGAATTCGGCAAGGCCCTGCGTGAAATCATGGAACTGGCCGATGGCGCCAACCAGTTCATCGACAGCGCAAAACCCTGGGACATGGCGAAGGAGCCCTCCCTGCAGGAAGCGCTACAGCAGGTCTGCACCAGTGCGCTGGAAATGTTCCGCCTGCTCACCCTTTTCCTCAAGCCGGTCCTGCCAGTGCTTGCAGCCAAGGTCGAAGCATTTCTCGACATTCCTGCGCTGGATTGGTCCCAGGCAACAGACGACGCGGCCTTGCCGGGGCGACGCATCCGGCCTTACCAGCATCTGATCACCCGCATCGACCCCAAGCAGGTGGAGGCGCTGGTGGTCGTGAGCAAGGAACTGACGCCACCCGCTCCGGAACCGCTGCCGGAACCTGCCCACCTGCTGCCCGTGGCAGATACCATCGGGATCGACGACTTCTCCAAAATCGACTTGCGGGTGGCGCGCATCCTGGCGGCCGACACGGTACCCGAAGCCGACAAGCTGCTCCGCCTCACACTGGACATCGGCGTGGAACAGCGCACCGTGTTTGCCGGCATCAAGCACGCCTACACGCCGGAACAGCTGGTGGGACGCCTGACCGTGATGGTGGCCAACCTGAGCCCGCGAAAAATGCGCTTTGGCGAATCGCAGGGCATGGTGCTGGCCGCAGGCGACGGCTCCGGGCTCTACCTGCTGTCTCCCGACAGTGGCGCCACCCCCGGACTGCGGATCAAATAGCCCTTCAGACGCTCAGACGCCATTACGGTAGATCACCTGCACCTGTGCATCGGTAAGCCAGGCCGTGAGGGATTGCAGCAACGCTTCATCGAGCCGTGCCGGAGGCAGTTCGAGATCGCAGCAGGCATCACCGTTGGCATAGTGCAGCCACACCGGACAGGAACCTGGCAAATAAGGTTTGAACAGTGCCGCGAGGCGGGCCGCATCCGCCTGGCCGTTCATGGACAAGCGCAAACCCCGTGCGAAGCGGATGCGTGCCTGTGCCAATGCATACACGTTTTCGGCAGTCATGCGCACGCCTTGCGTGAAGTGGTCCAGAGCCACCTTGCCCTCCACCACCAGCATCTGGTCTTCCCGCAGCAGGGCACGCACTGTGTCGAACAGCTCGCTGAAAATCACCACCTCCACCTTGGCAGAGCCATCGTCCAGCGTCACGAGCCCCATGCGACCGCGCCGGGTTTGCTGGATACGACTTGCCGCCACGATGCCTGCCACCACCACCGGTTCGGGATGCGGCACCAGGTCCGACAGGGCACGCGATGCGAATCCCTCCACCTCGCGCCGATAGGCCGCGAAGGGATGCCCGCTGAAATAGAACCCCAATACCGATTTTTCATGGGACAGCTGCTCCTTGAGCGGCCAGGCAGGGACTTCGGTCAGGCCCACGGCGGGCACGGTAGAAGCATCCGCCTCGCCATCAAACAGCCCGCCCTGATGGGTATACCGCGCGGTCTGCTCTGCCAGATCGAGTGCGTCGTCCATGGAAGCAAAGAGCGTGGCGCGCTCCACCCCCAGGCTGTCGAAAGCGCCCGCCTTGATGAGGGCCTCCACCACGCGTCGATTGACGATGCGCTTGTCGGTCCGCAGGCAAAAGTCGAACAGGTCCCGGAAAGGGCCCTCTGCCTCCCGTGCGCGCACGATTTCCAGGGCTGCCGACTCCCCGGTACCCTTGACCGACCCCAGTCCGTACCGGATGTGCCGTTCGTCCACCGGCACGAAGCGATAGTGGGAGGTATTCACGTCCGGCGGCTCTATCACCAATCCATTGGCGCGTGCGTCCTCCACGAAAACCGCCACCTTGTCCGTGTCGTCCAGGTCTCCCGAAAGGGTCGCCGCCATGAAGGCTGCCGGGTAATGCACCTTGAGCCAGGCCGTCTGGTAGGACACCAGGGCATAGGCTGCCGAATGGGATTTGTTGAAGCCGTATTCGGCAAATTTCTCCATCAGGTCGAACAACTGGGTGGCCAGCTTGACCGCGATGCCCCGCTCGGTGGCGCCTTCGATGAACCGGGTGCGCTGCTGGCCCATTTCGGCAGCATTCTTCTTGCCCATGGCCCGGCGCAGCAAATCCGCGCCACCCAGGGTGTACCCTGCCAGCACTTGGGCAATCTGCATGACCTGTTCCTGGTAGACGATCACCCCATAGGTGGGGCGCAATACCGGCTCCAGGGATTGATGAAAATATTCCGCCTTGGCCCGCCCCTGCTTGCGGTTGATGAAGTCATCCACCATGCCCGATTGCAAGGGACCTGGACGGTTCAGGGCCATCAGGGCAATGATGTCCTCGAAGCTATCCGGCTTGAGGCGCTTTTCCAGGTCCTTGGCGGTGCGCGATTCCTGCTGGAACACTGCCGTGGTGTTGCCGGAACCGAACAGGGCATAGGTGGCCGGATCGTCGAGCGGGATGTCCGCGAGCCTGAAAGTGTCCGCTCCGGGAAGCCTGGGCATGCCGCGTACATACCGTTCGGTCCAGTCCAGAATAGTGAGGGTGCGCAGCCCGAGAAAGTCGAACTTCACGAGCCCCACCTTCTCCACATCATCCTTGTCGAACTGGCTGACGACTGCTTCGGAGCCTTCCTGGCAATACAGGGGCGTGAAGTCGGTCAGGCGTCCTGGCGCGATCAATACGCCTCCAGCATGCATGCCCACGGTACGGGTAATGCCTTCCAGCTTTTCTGCCAGCGCCAGAAGTTCCGCCACCTCTTCTTCCGTCTCGGCGCGCTGGTTGATCTGGGGTTCCTGTTCGCGAGCCCGGGCAAGGGTCATGCCGATTTCGAAGGGAACGAGCTTGGCCAGCGGGTCGACGAAGTTGTAGGGCAGGTCCAGCACGCGCCCCACGTCGCGTATCACCGCCTTGGCCGCCATGGTGCCAAAAGTCACGATCTGGGAAACCGCATTGGTGCCGTATTTCTGGCGCACGTATTCAATCACGCGGTCACGGCCGTCCTGGCAAAAGTCCACATCGAAATCGGGCATGGAGACCCGTTCCGGGTTGAGGAATCGTTCGAAGAGCAGGTCATAGCGGAGCGGATCGAGATCGGTGATGCCCAGGCAGTAGGCCACCAGAGAACCGGCTCCCGACCCCCGCCCCGGCCCCACCGGCACGTTATGCTGCTTGGCCCAGTTGATGAAGTCGGCCACGATCAGGAAATAGCCGGAAAATCCCATTTGCAGGATGGTCTGGCATTCAAAATCGAGACGGGACTGGTAAGTCGACAGTTCACGCCGGCGCAATTCAGGATCGGGATAGAGATGCTCCAGGCGTCGTGCAAGCCCTTCACTCGCCAGCCGCGCCATGTAATCGTCGAGCGTCTCGCCGGGCGGCGTAGGGAAGTCGGGAAGCCGGGGCTTGCCCAGCACCAGTTCGAGGTTGCAGCGTTTGGCGATTTCGACGGTATTCTGCAACGCTTCCGGCATGTCGGAAAACAGTGCCGCCATCTCGCCCTGGCTCTTGAAGTACTGCTCGCGGGTAAACGTCCGGGGCCGACGCGGATCGGCCAGCAGGTAGCCGCCAGCAATGCAGACGCGCGCCTCGTGGGCCTTGAAGTCATCGGGATGCAGAAACTGGATGGGATGGGTGGCCACCACTGGCACGTCGAGTTCCCCCGCAATCTGCAGGGTGGCCGTGTTCATGTCCTCCTGTCCCGGCAAGCCGGTACGCTGCACTTCAAGGTAATACGCATCGCCAAAGGTTTTCAGCCAGCGCTGCAGTCGCAGGCGCGCTTCCGGCATGTTACCCGCCGCCAGGGCAAGCCCCACGTCACCTTGGGCAGCCCCGGACAGCACGATCAGTCCGGCGGCATCTTCCTCGAGCCACTGGCGCTGTATCCTGGCAACCCCGTGGGACTGGCCTTCCAGCCAGGCACGGGACAACAGCCGGCACAGGGCCAGGAAACCCTCGTGACGACGGGCGAGCAGCAACACCCGGGACGCCGGCGCACGATCGCCTTCGGGGGCAATCCATACATCGCACCCGGCAATGGGCTTGAGCCCCATGGCACGCGCCGTGCTGTAGAAGCGGATGAAACCGAAGAGGTTGGCCAGGTCGGTGACGGCCAGCGCCGCCATCCCGTCCCGAACCGCCTGCGCCACGGCATCCTCGATGCGCACGATGCCATCCGTCACCGAGAATTCCGAATGCAGGCGCAGATGGACGAAGGAAGGGGAAAAATCGCTCACAGGGAAACCTGCGGAAAGGCCACGGTCATGGCGTCATTCTACCCGAGCCGGGGCCTGGCCATCACCGCCGTGCGGCAAAAAAATCCTTCAGCAACGCCGCACTTTCCCCGGCGCGAACGCCGCCCGTGACCTGGGCATGATGATTGAGGCGGGCTTCGGCAAAAACATCCACCACACTCCCGCAGGCTCCGGTTTTGGGATCGGATGCACCGTAGACCAGATGCGCGACGCGCGCATGCTGGATCGCGCCGGCACACATGAGGCAGGGTTCGAGCGTGACATACAGCCGGCATTCCGGAAGGCGGTAGTTGCCCAGGGTGCGTGCAGCCTCCCGCAGGGCCAGGATCTCGGCATGGGCAGTGGGATCCCCGCTGCCCACCGGGGCATTGGCGCCCCGTCCGACGATGTCACCCTCCCGCACCACCACCGCCCCGACCGGCACTTCTCCCAAAGCCGCCGCACGGGCGGCTTCCTTGAGCGCCTCCCCCATGAAATAGTGGTCTGAAACGGTGTCGATCACGAACGCCCGTCACCGTCGCGTAGCCATTCGGGCAGTTCCCGCTTTCCGGCATGCTCGAGAATGTATTGACGAATAAGGCGTCGCACCACCTGTGAAGGGGTCAGGTCCTGACTGGCGCAGATGTCTTCGAATATTTTCTTTTTGCGCGGATCGATCAGCAAGGTCAGTCGGGCAGTACGGTTTTCCATGGGCACAAGGAGAAGTATGTTAATCAAATTAACATTGCCAATATCAGCAAGTCCAATGTAGTTTACAGACTATGCAACACTAGTCAAAGGCTTTCTTTCCCGCAATGCCACTGGACTGCATTTTGTTGGTCGTCGCCGCGTGGCTCCTCATCGGAATCTTCGGGGTCCTTGTATTGCACCGCCTGCGGCTGGTGGCCCGTCTCATGTTTCCAGCCGGCGGGCTGGCAGGACTCCTTCTGGCGGCTGCCGCGGCATGGTCACTCACCTTTCCACCCGCTTCGGTGATCCTGCCCATTGGTCTGCCAACACTGCCATTCCACTTCCGATTGGACAGCCTGGCTGCATTTTTCCTGCTCATCCTGGGAGCGGTCAGTGCCGGCGTCTCCTTTTTTGCGGCAGGCTACTTTCGCAGCGGGGAGGGGACCCCGCCCGGGCTGCTATGCCTGGAGTACCACGTGTTCCTGGCCAGCATGGCACTGGTGCTGCTGGCCGATGACGCTTATGGGTTCATGGTCATGTGGGAAACCATGGCACTGTCCTCATTCTTCCTGGTGATTGCCAACCACCGCCTGGGAGAAATCCGCCGCGCCGGCTACCTCTACCTCCTGATGGCCCACGTAGGGGCCATGGCCATCCTGCTTTGCTTTGGCGTACTGCAGGCCAATACCGGGGATTACACCTTTGCCAACCTGCGCGCCCAGCACCTGAGCCCGTTCGCTGCCTCCCTGGCCTTCTTGCTGGCCACAGCCGGCTTCGGCGCCAAGGGTGGGCTGCTGCCTTTGCATGTCTGGCTCCCCGAAGCACACCCGGCCGCCCCCTCCCCCGCTTCGGCGCTCATGAGCGGCATCATGCTGAAGACTGCCGTCTACGGCCTCCTGCGCGTGACTTTCGATTTCCTGCATACCCCGCTGTGGTGGTGGGGACTGCTGCTCCTGGCGCTGGGGCTGGCAAGCGCCCTCGCGGGCGTCGTGTTTGCCGCCGTACAGGTGGACATGAAACGCCTGCTCGCCTATTCCTCGATCGAGAATCTGGGACTGGTGTTTGCCGGCACCGGCCTTGCCGTGTTGTTTGCCGCCTATGACATGCGCCCCATGGCCGCACTGGCCTTGACGGCCGTGCTGTATCACGTGGCGAGCCACGCCTGTTTCAAAAGCCTGTTGTTCGTGGCCACCGGCGCCGTCCTGCATGCCACCCGCGAACGCAGCCTGGGAAAACTGGGAGGACTGATCCGCTACATGCCCTGGGTCGCCTGGATCACGCTCCTTGGTGCCCTCACCAGTGCAGGGTTGCCCCCCCTGGGCGGCTTCGTTTCCGAGTGGCTGCTGCTGCAGAGCTTCCTGTTTACCCCGGGCCTGCCCAACGCTTTCCTCAACATGCTGGTACCCGTTGTGGCCGCCCTGATTGCCCTGGTGACTGCGCTGGCAGGCTATACCATGGTCAAGTTCTTCGGCGTGATTTTCCTGGGTCAACCGCGCGAGGAAAAACTCTCCCAGGCTCATGATGCCGGATATTGGGAACGCATCGGCATGCTGTGGCTGGCCGCCGGCTGCCTCGTGCTGGGCCTGTTTCCGGTGCAGGTTCTGGCCTTACTCGACGCCGTCACGCGTCCGCTGGTGGGTGCGAGCCTCGCCACCCAGGCAGGCCCCTGGTTGCTGGCCCCCATTGACCCGGCCCGTGCCAGTTACGGCCCCGTGCTGTTTTTGCTGGGCGTCAGCGGCTGTGTTGCCACCACCTTCCTCCTGGTACGCTGGCGCTATCACGGACGATTGCAGCGCGTGCCCCCATGGAACTGTGGCTATCCCTGGCGCAATGCCCGCATGCAGGATACGGCAGAAGGGTTCGGTCAGCCGATCCGCCAGATTTTCGAACCTTTTTTCCGCATGGAACGGGACCTGCCCGATGCCTTCGACGCCACGCCCCACTACCGCGTCAGCGTGAGCGACCCCCTGTGGCATTGGCTCTACCTGCCCATTGCCCGGACCGTGGAACGCCTGGCCCGCCTGGCCGGCCAGCTGCAACAGGGACGCATCGCCATTTATCTGCTCTACAGTTTCCTGACCTTGATCGCCGTGCTCCTGGTGGTACGCCAATGAATACCGGCCTGCTGTCCCAGTTGCTGGAAGTCCTGCTGGCCCTGTGGCTCGCCCCGCTGCTGACCGGCTGGGTCAACCAGTGGCGCGCCTGGCTGCAAAACAAATCGGCACCCAGCCTGCTGCAACCCTACCGCAAACTGCACAAGCTGTTTCACAAGGAACCGGTGCTGGCAGAACATGCCTCGCCTTTCTATCGCATGGCACCCTACCTGGTATTTGGTGCCATGGCGCTGGCCTGCGCCATCATCCCTTCCCTGTCCACAGACCTGCCGCTTTCGCCTGCGGCCGATGCCATTGCGCTGGTGGGGTTGTTTGCCCTGGCAAGGGTATTCCTCTCCCTGGCCGCCATGGATGTGGGCACGGCCTTTGGCACCCTGGGCGCGCGCCGCGACATGTTGATCGGGTTTCTGGCCGAACCAGCTTTGCTGATGGTGCTGTTCTGCGCTTCCCTGCTCTCGCAATCCACGTCCCTCACCACCATCGTGGACCAGTTCGCCCACCGCCAATTTGCCATCCATCCCAGTCTGGCACTGGCAGGGGTCGCCTTCATCCTGGTCTCCCTCGCGGAAAACGCTCGCATTCCCGTGGACAATCCCGCCACGCACCTCGAGCTCACCATGGTGCACGAAGCCCTCCTGCTGGAATATTCGGGCCGCCACCTGGCCCTGCTGGAATGGGCCGCAAGCCTCAAGCTGTTTGCCTATGCCTGTGCCGGCCTCGCCCTCTTCTTTCCTTGGGGCGTCGCCGATGCCCGCAGTCCGGAAGTCCTCCTGCTGGCGCTTCCGGTATTGATGGGCAAGCTTGCCGTGAGCGGCGCCCTGCTCGCACTGCTGGAAAGCGTCAGCGCGAAAATGCGCATATTCCGCGTGCCGGAATTCCTCGCCTCGGCCTTCCTGCTGGCGGTCATGGGCATGCTGATCAACATACTGCTGGGCGCCTGAGATGAGTACCGTACTCACCCAGTCTATCAACCTGCTGGCCGCGATCCTGCTGATGCTGGCCTTCGCCATGCTGTCCCAGCGCCGGGTACTGTCCCTGATCCACCTGTTCACCCTGCAGGGTGCGACCCTGGCCCTGTCCACCGCCATCGTGGGCGTAGCCACCCACCAGCCGCACTTATATTTCTCCGCGGCGCTAACCCTGCTGCTCAAGGTCATCCTGATCCCGCTGCTGCTGCACCGGGTCATCGACCGGCTCAACGTGCGCTGGGATGTGGAAACCCTCATCAACATTCCCACCACCCTGCTTGCCGGCATCGTGCTGGTGATTTTTTCCTTTTACCTGGCGCAGCCCATTGCCCAGATGTCGCTCACCATCACCCGCGGCACTCTGGGCATTGCACTGGCCTCCGTGCTGCTGTCCTTCATGATGATGATCACCCGCTCCAAGGCCGTCCCTCAGGTCATCGGGTTCCTGGCCATGGAAAACGGACTGTTCTTTGCCGCCACTGCAGCCACCTACGGCATGCCCATGGTCGTGGAACTGGGCATTGCCCTGGACGTGCTGGTGGGGATCCTGATCCTCGGGGTCTTCCTGTTCCACATCCGCGAACAGTTCGACAGCATGGACATTCGCCATCTGGAAAAGCTGAAGGAAGATTAGCGTGAGCCCGTTATTCCTCGTGCTGGGATTTCCATTGCTGGGGAGCATGGCGCTGGCCTTCTTCGGACACCGCCCCTTCGCCCGCACCCTCAACATGATCTTCAGCCTGGGCACGCTCGTGGCCGCCGGCGCACTCACCATGGAGGTCATTGCACGCGGGCCGGTCTGGGTATGGGACCAGGAATTCTTCATTGACCCGCTCAACGTGTTCATGGTGACCCTTACCGCCTTCGTGGGCTGGACCACCTCCATTTTTTCCTCCCCCTACATGCGAGTGGAAATAGCCCAGGGCAAAATGACGCCGGCGCGCCTGCGCCTGTACCACAGCATGTACCAGCTGTTCAGCTTCACCATGCTGCTGGCCCTCATGACCAACAACCTCGGCATCCTGTGGGTGGCCATGGAAGCCGCCACCCTCACCACGGTGCTGCTGGTGAGCGTCTATCGCAGCGCCGCCAGCCTTGAAGCCGCCTGGAAATATTTCATCCTCTGTGGCGTGGGCATTGCGCAGGCCCTGTTCGGAACCGTGCTGCTGTACATGGCTGCCGGCAAACTCGTGGGCAGCGGCAGCGATGCCTTGCTGTGGACCCACCTCGAAACCATCAAGGGGACCCTTGACCCGCACATCATGGGACTCGCGTTCGCATTCCTGTTCATCGGGTATGGCACCAAGGTGGGGCTTGCCCCCTTGCACAACTGGCTGCCGGATGCCCACGCGGAGGGTCCCACCCCCGTGTCCGCGGTGCTCTCTGGCCTGTTGCTGAACGTCGCGCTGTACGCCATCCTGCGCTGCAAGGTGCTGGCCGACGGCGCCCTGCACAACCACCTGGCCAGCCAGCTGATGATGGGTTTCGGCTTGCTGTCCGTGGTCATGGCCGCCTTGTTCCTGTGGCGCCAGAAGGACGTGAAACGCTTGTTCGCCTATTCCTCCATCGAGCACATGGGCCTCATCACCTTCGCCTTCGGCATGGGAGGGCCGGTGGCAAACTTTGCCGGGCTGCTGCACATGACCGTGCATTCCCTCATCAAATCCGCCATCTTCTTCACGGTAGGACATGCCACCCAGAAGGCAGGCACCCAGCTCATGGAAGGCATTCGCGGACTGATCACCGTGAACCCCACGGTCGGCTGGGGCATGTTGCTGGGAGCGCTTGCCATTCTCGGGTTGCCGCCTTTTGGCGTATTTGCCAGCGAATTCCTGATCCTCACCACCGCCATGCGCGAACAGGCCTGGGCCACCCCGTTCCTGCTGCTGGCATTGGGTATTGCCTTCGCGGCCGTTTTCGCCCGGGTGCAACCCATGGTCTTTGGGGAAACCTCCGTGAAAACCCTGCCTCACCCGCCCGCGCTGGTCCCGGTATTCGTCCATCTGGGGCTGGGATTGTTGCTGGGCCTGTACATCCCGCCATACCTGAGCACCTGGTACGCCCAGGCGGCACGACTTCTGGGCAACTGACATGGACCTGCTCCCCGGACTGGACCTGCGCTGCAATCGCCTGCCGGCACCCCTGCCCCAGTGGCATGGCCAGGTCGATGCCCCAAGCTGGCAAACCGCCGCCCGGGCCGTGCGCGAACGGGGAGGCCGCCTCGTCTCCCTGTGGGGCAGCCCCGAAGCCGTCCATGGCGCCTACCGCCTGCCGGAAGGGTTACTCTGGCTCACCCTGCCATTGGATCCCGCCGCACGCTGCTGCCCTGACCTGTCCCCTGTTTTCCCGGCGGCAGCCCGCATGCAACGGGCCATGACCGACCTGCAGGACATTGGCATCACCGGCGCCACCGATAGCCGTCCCTGGATTGACCATGGCACCTGGGCAGGGCATTCCCCTGCCGGGGAATACCCCTTCGTGCGGGTCACCGGCGATGGCGTCCATGAAATTCCGGTGGGACCCGTGCATGCCGGTATCATCGAGCCCGGACATTTCCGTTTTTCCGTGGTGGGGGAAAAAATCCTGCGCCTGGAAACCCGGCTGGGCTATACCCACAAGGGCATTGCCCGGCGCTTCCGGGAACTGCCCCCGCTCGAGGCCCACCGCCTGGCTGGACGGGTGTCGGGGGATTCCACCGTGGCTTATGCATGGGCCTACTGCATGGCCCTGGAATCTGCCGCAAGCTGCACGGTACCGCAGCGGGCCCAGTGGTTGCGGGCCCTACTGCTGGAACGGGAACGCATTGCCAACCACCTCGGTGACCTGGGGGCGCTGGGCAACGATGCCGGCTTTGCCTTTGGCCTCGCACAATTCTCGCGCCTGCGGGAGAACCTGCTGCGACTGTCGCAGCAACTGTTCGAACACCGCCTCCTGATGGACGGCGTTGTTCCCGGCGGCGTCGCGCATGACCTCGCGATGGAGGGCCAGGATGCCTTGCTGGCCCAGTGCACCATGCTCTCCGGGGAAGTGGCCGAGCTGCAGGAGATCTACGAGGGCCATGCAGGATTGCAAGACCGCTTCATCGGAACCGGCCGGGTTCCGCCTCCGCTGGCTGCCCGTCTGGGGCTGACGGGCCTCGCGGGACGCGCCAGCGGCATGGCAAATGACCTGCGTTGCGACGTCGCCTGCCCCCCCTACGATCGCCTGACCGTGCGGATCGCCACGCACCGCAACGGGGACGTGGCGGCCCGCGTGGCCGTACGCTTCGATGAGATATTCGAGTCGCTGCGCCTGACGCGGACACTGCTCGATACCCTGCCCTCCGGCCCCCATCGGGTACCGGTCCCGATGCCCGAGCAGCCTGCGCTGGGAGCCGGATCGGTGGAAGGGTGGCGCGGGGAAGTGTTCGTGGCCCTGGCGCTTGCTCCGCAGGAAGGGCAGGCCGTTCTCCGCGACTGCCATTGCCATGACCCTTCCTGGCATAACTGGCCAGTGCTGGAACACGCGGTCATGGGCAACATCGTGCCCGACTTCCCCCTGATCAACAAATCCTTCAACCTGAGTTATTCGGGGCACGACCTCTGATGTGGCGCATTTTCAACAAGGTGATCCGCACGGGGATCCTCACGGAACCGGCCCCGGCCCCGGAAGCGACCTGGATGCAACCGGAAGTCCGTGCCATCCGGCAGGAGCTGTTGCACATCCTGGGGCGGTCCCTGGCCATCCGCGCGGTGGATGCGGGTTCCTGCAATGGTTGCGAACTGGAAATCCATGCCACCCACAACCCCTACTACAACCTGGAGAAATGGGGGTTCCAGTTTGTCGCGAGCCCCCGCCATGCCGACCTGCTGCTCGTCACGGGACCCGTCTCGCGCAACATGGAAACCGCCCTGCAGCTCACCTATGACGCCATGCCGGCGCCGCGACGCGTGGTGGCACTGGGAGAGTGTGCCTGTACCGGCGGCATATTCGGGGAGAGCTACGCAAGCTGCGGCCCCGTCTCGCGCGTCATCCCCGTGGACGTGCAGGTGCCTGGCTGCCCTCCCGCCCCGCTGGAGATCCTGCGCGGTATTTTCACGGCCGTGCAATATTCGCAGGGCAAATAAATGCTAATCTTTCCCCATGGGAAAGCACGGCATTACCCTCCTCCTTCTGGCACTGCTGTCCGCGTTCGGCGGTCTGGCCGCATTGGACCGGCCGGGACAGTTTCATCCGCTGGTGGAATTTGAAACCTTCGATACAACTGCCGCCGCCGGTTCCCCCCCCGGAAAACTTGCCTTCACCTTCCTGTTCGATGCCCAGACTTCCTTGCCGCACTGCGAAGCCATCAGCGGCAAAGTGGGTCGCACAGTGCTGCAACATTGCCCCACCTGCACCATTCGCCAGCTGCGCTGCATCACGTCCCTGACCGAAGACCAATGGGCGCTGCTCTCCACTTCCCCATTACCCTTCCCGAGCGGACGCATGCCCATGGGCGCCGTCTCATTCCTGTCGGACAACCCTGAACTGGCTCTGGCAGTCTGCCGCCAAAGTGCGCTACAGTCCGCCGATAGCCAGCAACCCATCACCTGCTTTTCCCCCAACACAACCCGACCGCAACCCGTCCATTCCCTGCTGGGCACCCCCAATATCAAAGTGGCGGTCCTGCTGTTGCTGGCCGCTGCCCTGGGAAGCTGGCTCGCCAGCTGGCTGATCGTCAAGTATGAACCGATGCATGCCCGGTTTTCCCAGGATCTCCTGACCGGCCCGCAAAAAGTCCATACCGCACTCACGCCCCGCATCGGCGGCATCGGCATCATGGTGGGACTGCTGATGGCATCCGCCATCCTGCTGTTCATGGACAGATTCCCTCAGGAACGGGAATTTGAGATGCTCATGCTGGCCGGATTGCCCGCATTCCTGGGCGGACTGGTGGAAGACATCACCAAACGGATCAATGTGGTGCAACGACTGCTGCTCACCATGCTCTCAGGCGCACTGGCCGCCTGGCTACTGGGGGCCGTTCTGCCACGCATCGACGTCCCCGGTGTCGATCTGGCCTTGCGCTGGCTGCCCTTTGCCATTGCATTCACCGTGTTTGCCGTGGGAGGGGTGGCCAATGCCATCAACATCATCGACGGTTTCAATGGGCTCTCCTGCGGCTACACGCTGATCGTCCTGCTGGGATATTGCGTGGTGTCAGCCCAGGTTGGCGATTTCCTGGTATTTTCCGTCTCACTGGCCATGGCAGGGGCACTGATCGGATTCTTCGAATGGAACTGGCCCACCGGAAGGATTTTCCTGGGGGATGGTGGTGCCTACCTGCTGGGTTTCCTGCTCGCAGAACTGGCCATCCTCCTGATCATGCGCAACCCTGCCGTCTCTCCCTGGTTCCCGGTACTGCTCCTGATCTATCCCGTGTTCGAAACCCTGTTCTCCATGTACCGGCGTCATGTGGTGCGGGGGCAGTCCCCGGGAGAACCGGACGGCCTGCATTTCCACACCCTCGTGTACAAACGCGTGATCCCGCGTCGAGCCCCCAACGGCCGATGGTTGAGCAAACTCGAGCGCAACAACCGGGTCGCCAAGTATTTCTGGGGATGGGGGGCGCTCACTGCCGTGCTGGCATGCCTGTTCTGGCAGTCCACACCCATGTTGGTGACCATCGCCGGCATTTACTGCCTGCTCTACCTCATGGGATACCGGCGCATTGTGGGCTGGAAGACCGGCTCACTCCACCTGCGCTGGCGTTGACGGGGGATTCATTCCCACTCAATGGTGGCGGGCGGCTTTCCTGAAATGTCGTAGACCACGCGGTTGATGCCGCGTACTTCATTGATGATGCGGTTGGACACCTTGGCCAACAGGCTGTAGGGCAATTCGGCCCAATGCGCCGTCATGAAATCACTGGTC
>JAKBAT010000078.1 GCA_021808815.1 Pseudomonadota bacterium | reverse complement strand
CCCCTTCCACGTCCTTGCCTCGCACCTGCGCCAGCCAGCGATCCCCCGCCCGATTGACGGAAATCCGCTCTGTCCCCCAACGCCTGTTTTTCCATAACGTGTCTTCCAGCGTCACATCAAACCGTTCAACAGGACCGAAATAACCGGACTTCCGTCCTCCCGCCCGACCGCTGTTCCATAGGGCCCACCAGCGATCGAGATCCGCATGTCGCAGGCTTCCTGCAACCCCGAAACCGTCGGCGAGGATGCCTGTCGTGCCGCCTCCCAGGGTAATCAGGCCCCGCAATGCCTGATAGCCTTCCTCCTTCGGCAAGGCAGCGTAGTCCACCTGCACCCCTATCCATTTATCGATGTTGCTCCTGACCTGAACATTGTTATTCTCCGTCAGTACCGCCACACTCAGCGGCAACATTTCCGCTGCAGATTTCCGGAAAGGCGCCGGGAAATCCAATGCCATTCCGACCAGGGTTGAAGACAGCGTCAAGTCCGTGCGCGCGCCTTTCTGCTCCACATGCAGCTTCCACTCCGCATTTCCCCTGACATAGTTCGACAAGTCTTCATCACCAAATCGCCGCAGGGCATCAGCAGAAAACTTCCCGCTGATGTCCCCGAGGATTTTCCCTCTTGAGGATCCACTCAACGTCATTCTGGCGGGGGCCCGAAATAATTGCGCATTACCCACGACACTCACGTCATCATGACCCGAATGGATTCTCAGATGCCCTTTCCATTCCACCGGGCTATCCAGTACCTTGACCCATGCCCCCGGATACCGTCGGGACAGGGCACCCTGTGAGGTTTTCCCCGAGAAGGCAAAATCAAGCGTGCCATCCTTCAGCGTGGTGCCTTGAACCAGCACCGGTTCGCCCAAATAGTTCAGGGTGGATTCAAGTTTCATGTCGGTACGTTTTTCTGAAAAAAGGAATTCCCCCTGCCAGGGTTCCTTTCCGGAAACATCCGCCAGAACAGGGTGACGATACACGGCTTGAAGCTCGCTCGCGTCCGCAGTGCCATGCCCCTTCATGCGGATCTTTCCGTCAGCAAGGGTCGACACCTCAAACACTGAAGGTCCTCCCAGCACAGTGGCCGACAGCCCCTGGCCGGACAAATCCTTTTCCGTAAACATCAGATGCCCCGACACATGGGACAAAGGCGGAATGCCATCCTCTCCATCATCCAGCGCAGCATCCAGAAACTCATAATTCCCTTTGACCTGCGTATTTCCCGCGCGTTTCAGGGGAATTTCAAGGGCAATATGCAGGCGCCCGGCACCTTTGCCATGAATTGCGTCGGTGGCATGGTGCAGATACCCGGCTACCGGGCTGTGCTGGATGAAAGACAACCCATCCTGCACACTGCCTTCCGCGTCACCGCTCACGGACAGCACTTCATCCGGTTGGGTCAGATCGGGAATGCGGGCGTGGGCGCTCTTGATCCCTGTCCCCAGAATCTGTCCGGCACTGGCATCGATCTGCAACTCCCCGCCGCGCATCATGAGGTTTGCCTGCAGCCCGGTGATGGCCGGCCAGGCCGGGTCGTACCGCAGAATACCCTCCGAAATCTGTGCGTTAACCCTGAATTTTCCGCCACGGTCCTCAGGAAATGGAAACTGTTTGAGGTCACCTTGCACTTCAAAGGTCACATGCTGGGCATTCCCCCCCACCAGCGATGCCCGAAGCCATTCGCGCACATCGGGGGACACGTCCAGGGGAAGGTAACGCCACACGAATGCCGATACCGCGTGCTGCAGTTCGCCTTTCAAGTCCGCCGCCCCTGGGCCTTGCGCGGAAACGTTCAGAGTGCCACTCACGAATCCCGAAAGATCGGCATTTTCCACGTCGAACCGGTGGATGCGAATTTCGGTTTCACCGTCGCGTCTTGACCAGGCGGCATCCAGTTGATAGCTCTTGACTGCAATCGGGGCCACGAATATTTTTGGGAAATTGAGAGAGGTATCTGTTCCTTTCCCTTTCAGCGATCCTCCTTCCGCTGTTGCATCGAGATGCCCATTGAACCCCCGGATTGCCGGCAGCCATCCCTGGGGGCTGGCCTGGAAATTTTCAAAATCGGAATGCACAAGGTAGTCGGTGGGCTGCTCTGACAACCCTTTCCAGCGTATCTCCAGTTTGCTGACACGCCCCTTCAACCCCGCTGCATTCCATTGTGAACGCTGCTCATCGGTCAATGGCAATGCCTTGACAATTTTCGTCACCTGATCGAGTTCCAGCTGGTTGATTTCAACCTCCCCGCCAGTCGGATCATAGGCCAGATGCAAATCGAGGGGCACGGCGGTTTTTATTCCGCCGCCCGCGCTGACCGTCAATTGCTCCAAAGCGATGTCCATTCCGTCTGCCACCGGCTTGAAGGATAGCCCTCCCTTCATTTTCTGGAATGTCAGTGGCGCCAGGTCAGGGCGCAAACGGCCTGCCACCTCCCTGAGATCGAAATCCGCATGAACCCCCCAACGGTTTTCGGCGAGGGACAGCGTCAGCCCGATCTGGCCATGGGCGTTTTCAATCGGCGCAAGCTGTGGCATCCAATGCTTCAAGGCTCCCAGATCTGCTGCTTGGCTTTGCAGCACCATTTGGCCATGCCAGCCTTGGATCGCCGACAGGTCTTGCCCATAAAAATCCGCTTTGAGCGTCACCGGACTTGCCAGACCAGAGGGGGGCATGAAGGTGATGTCCGCCTGGTGACGGGAGCCGTTGTTACGAATCCGGAGATTGCCCTGGGTGAACCGTATCGGCAGCGTGTGCAGCATGTCGTCCTGCCAGTGCAGCGTGGCACCGACAATGCGTATGTCCCCCTGGTGCGTCACCCAGTCCAGTAATGGACTTGGCCCCGCTTCGGGTTTTGGCAAAGGGATGCCGGAAAGAAAGAGGAGCCCGTCGGCGGTGCGGCGCAACGTCAGTGTCGGCTGCTCAATCAGCAACCTGCTCAGATCGATGCGCCCCTGGAAGAAGCCCATAATGGAAATGCTGCCCTCCACATGACCCAAGGTAAGCCCGGGTTTGCCATCCGGGGCAAACACGGTAACCTGGCTCAACACGAGTGTGGGCAACCAGTGAATCCCGCCCGACGCGATTTTCTCAATGGCCACACGGGTTCCCGTGGCTTTGGAAAGCGCCGCTTCGAGATCCGGCCGATAACGGTCCACGTCATTCAGGATGAGCAATTGCAATCCTGCCCACAACAGCAGGAACAGAACCACGAATAACGCTACCCCTCCCAGGAGAGCGCGACGGGAGTGATGCAAAATAACCTGATGACTGACCATAAGCGCGGAATTATAGCCGCTTTAGTCAGCCCCGTCGGGCTACAGAGCACGATAACGCGCCGGTCTGCGTTTTGTGGGAGCCGGCATTATCCGTTAGAATCAAAGTTTTGCAGAATTGGAGTAGGTCGGAATGTCGATGTCGGATCGTGACGGGGTCATCTGGATGGATGGTCGTCTTGTTCAATGGCGTGAAGCCAATACTCATGTATTGACCCACTCCCTTCACTACGGGCTGGCTGTTTTCGAAGGGGTCCGGGCTTACAAGACCGATCTCGGCACGGCGATTTTCAGACTCCGGGAGCATACGGAGCGCTTGTTGCGTTCAGCCCATATTCTGCAGATCCCCGTCCCCTACGATATTGAAACCCTCATGACGGCACAGCGCGATACCGTGGCAGGCAATGCCCTGGAGGAATGCTACATCCGGCCCCTGGTGTACCTCGGCTCGGAAAAGATGGGAGTATCCCCGAAAGGTGCGAAAACGCATGTTGCCATCGCCGCCTGGCCTTGGGGTGCCTATCTGGGGGAGGCGGCCTTGGAACAGGGTATCCGGGTCAAGACCTCTTCCTATACCCGGCACCATCCCAATATCACCATGTGCAAAGCCAAAGCCAGTGGCAACTACATGAATTCCATCCTGGCCAATAACGAGGCAACAGCAGATGGCTATGATGAGGCCCTGCTGCTGGACGTGGATGGGTTCGTGGCTGAGGGATCGGGCGAAAACATTTTCATTGTCAAGCAAGGCACCTTGCACACCCCCGACCTGTCCAGCGCCCTGGAAGGCATTACGCGGGATTGCATCCTGAAACTTGCGGCTGAAGCTGGACTGTCCGTTCAGGAACGACGCATTTCACGGGATGAGCTCTACAGTGCTGACGAGGCCTTCTTCACGGGTACGGCTGCCGAAGTCACGCCCATCAGGGAAGTGGACCGCCGTGTGATAGGCGCCGGACATCGCGGTCCGGTCACGACGCGATTGCAGGCAATGTATTTTGATTGCGTCAAGGGACGCACTCCCCAGCATCACGACTGGCTGACCATTGTCGGAGATTAACATGTCAAATATTTCTGAACTCAACCAGAAAACCGTGGAAGTCACGGACCAGGATCTTCCCCTCCACTGCCCGTTGCCTTCAGTCAAGCTCTGGAATACCCATCCCCGGGTATTCCTGGACATCACCCGCACGGGCACCGTACAGTGCCCTTACTGCGGTACACGGTACGTTCTGGCAGAAGGCGCCGGCCGCAGCTCTCATTGAGCAAGATACTCGTCATTGGCGCTGCCTGGGTCGGAGACGCGGTACTTTCCCAGTCCCTGTTTTCCGCCCTGCGTGCCCGTGACACAGCCGCCGAAATCCATGTGTTGGCGCCGGCATGGACGCATGGGGTCCTGCAACGGATGCCAGAGCCAGGACGGGTCCTGCATAACCCGTTCGGACACGGCGAACTGTCCCTGGGCGCAAGACGCAAGTTGGGGCAGCAACTGGGCACTGCACAATATGATCAGGCCATCGTTCTTCCCAACTCCTTCAAATCCGCACTCGTTCCCTGGTTTGCCGGCATTCCGCAGCGTACGGGTTATGTGGGAGAACTGCGTCAGTTACTACTGAACGACTCCCGCATCTTGAACCGTGCTGCCCTGCCATTGATGGTGGAGCGCTTTGCTGCGCTGGCACAGCCCCCTGGAGGCATCCCGGGCCAGTCCTTCACCCCTCCCCGGCTGATTCCTGACCCGGACAACCAGGCCAAGGTCATGCACCAACTGGGCCTGACCGGAGAGCTGCCAGTGGCCGTGTTTTGTCCGGGGGCCGAGTTTGGCCCCGCCAAGCGTTGGCCGGCCCACCATTTTGCCGACCTGGCCCGTCAATTGACTGCACAGGGGTTTCAAATCTGGATCCTGGGGTCCGGCAGCGACCAACCCATCGGGGCAGCAATCGCCGCGTCCGTTCAGGGGCCGGTGCACAACCTTTGTGGCAACACCACATTGTCCGACGCAGTGGATCTTATGGCCGTGGCCGCACGCGTGATCAGCAATGATTCGGGGTTGATGCACGTGGCCGCAGCCCTGAACCGCCCCCTGGTTGCCCTGTTCGGTTCATCGAGTCCGGAGTTCACGCCTCCGCTTTCAGACAATGCCCATGTACTGCGACTGGGATTACCCTGCAGTCCCTGCTTTAAACGCGAATGCCCCCTACACCATTTGAATTGCCTGGAACATCTGACCCCCGAGCAGGTCATGGCTTGCTGGCCTCCGGCTTGATCACCCTGTTCCAGTCGGAAGGCACATCGATATCCAGCAAGATACCGGGATCATCCACATCCAGCCATTGCACCTTGCCTGCCTGCTGCGCCAGCAGGCGACGTGCGCCCTGGTCGCCCTTCAGGGCCAGCAAGTCAGCCAGCATGCCCCGCGAAAACCCCACTGGATTCCCGCGGCGACCCTGGTAGCGACAGGCCACCATGATGGCCCCCTCCCGCAACGCCCGGTGCAAGGCTGAAACGGTTGCCGCAGTCACGGCGGGCATGTCAGCCAGGCCGACAATCCATCCATCCGCCCACAAGGTCGACATGATCCCTGCCCGCAGGCTATCTGCCAGCTGGGCGCCGGATGGGGCTTCCACCACCGCTGCTGAAACGGCTTCAAACAGGGTGCGCAATGCGGCATGCCCCTCGGGAATGACGGCAACCACTTGATCCAGGAGGCCATAGGGGGCAATGGCCCGCTGTGCCAGGGGAATGCCCTCTGCATCCTTTTCCAGGAGCTTGTGACGGCCGTAACGTTCACTGCGCCCAGCTGCCAGCAAGATGCCCGGAATCATTCTGGTACTGGAAGCAGACGTATGCGATGACGTACAGCGGTGAGCTCTGCCAGGATGGAAACTGCCATTTCTGGCGGAGTACGGCTGCCGATCGGCAGGCCAGCCGGCCCGTGCAGAGCGGCAATCTGTGCCGGGGTCAGGTCAAACAATGCCAGGCGTTCACGCCGTTTGGACTGATTTGATTTTGACCCGATGGCCCCCACGTAGAATGCGCTGGATTTCAAGGCTTCCAGCAATGCCAGGTCATCCTGCTTGGGGTCATGTGTCAATGCAACGATGGCCGTATGAGGATCGGGGGCCTGCTCCAGGATAAAGTCATCCGGCATGCCGGGATCGATGCCTGGCAAATGTCCCGGCCAGGAGTCCCGGAATTCCCGGCGCGGATCACAGACCTGCACATTGTAGTCCAGAGCCTGCGCCATTTCGGCCAGATACCGGCTGACCTGCCCTGCGCCAATGATGAGGAGGCGCCACCGTGGCCCGTGAATGGAACGTAACCGATGGGTATCGTACTCAAGCCGGTCAGTGGGCCGGGCCGGCGTAATCCGGACCAGTCCGGAGGCCAGGTCAAGTTCGCGGCCAACCACGTCACGGGCCATCACCGACTGCAGCAGTTGCCCGATGCCGCTGCCTGCATGCAATGGTTCCAGCACCAGCTCAAGCTCACCCCCGCATGGCAACCCAAAACGGCTGGCCTGATCGGCGCTGATACCATAAGACATTCTTTCGGGAAGAGAGTGCGTGTGCGTTCGCACGAGTTCCAGCAAATCATCTTCGATGCATCCCCCCGAAAGGGAACCCACCAGTCTGCCATCCCTGGTCAAGGCCAGCAGGGAACCCACGGGACGGGGGGCGGACCCCCATGTCTTCACCAGTGTCGCCAGCAGGACGGGAACACCTTGTGATTGCCACTCAAGAATCGATTTAAGAACTTCAAGATCCATGCTATCCATGCCAACGCATGATACGCCGGAAGGCATGAAACTAAAACCAGTGCCGCATGAAACGGGACAGCCATACCAAAGGATAGGTGATGCATCCTGCAAACCCCAGCAAGGTCACAAGAGGCCTGTCATGCAGTTCCAGCATCAATGCCCACCAGCCCTGCCCGGACAGCGATGCCGCCAGCACAGGGGGGATGTCGAAATGGAATTTCTGATCCGTTTCCAGCTCGGCGCGCGCAAGAAGCGCCTGGAAGAGCACTTCTTGCTGCGTTTTCGACAATCCTGGCAGTCGCAGGCGGATCAAGAGCGGCCTCCCGATCTTTCCGCACTGCGCGCATAGTCACGGATGCGCCTCGCCATCCAATCATTGGACTTGCTGATGTGGCTCTGGATTGCACGGCTCGACTGCGTGGCAAACCCCGTATCAACCCGGGCATGCCCAATCAGTGCGGCGGTGATCTGGGGAACGTGGCTCATCATATACGCCATGATCGTGGCAGTGACGATGAGCAGAACGGACAGCGTCATGGCATCGGTCGAGGATGCCGTGGTCATGATGGCGGCATTGCCGGTCATCCACTGATGCAGGACGACAAATACCGGTTTTGACATGACAATGACGGCAACCCCGACCACACGATAAAAGCAGGCGATAAACAGGAAGCGGACCCATCCCATGAAAAAATCCTTGGTTACGTCCCACAGCAACCATGGGATGAAAAACGGCCCCAATGCCAGTGCCAAACCAGCCAGGGCACTGCTCATGACGTAAATGACCGCAAGAATTGACAGTGCGAGAACAAACAGGATCAGGGCGATGAAAAGAAGCATCACGGTCATCATCCACCCTCCCAATGCTCCCCAGAAGGCCCAGGACATTGGTGTTGCCCCGCTCAAATAACGGTCTGGGCTCGCCGCAAGGCTAGCGGCGGTAGGCG
>JAKBAT010000077.1 GCA_021808815.1 Pseudomonadota bacterium | reverse complement strand
CGCCATCGCTGTGCTGCAGTGCATTTTCAAGGCGGCCATGGCGTCTGGTGTTCCTGCCAAAAGGACGCGCTCCGGGGAAAGCACCACGCGCATGATGTCCAGTACCGTATCGTGATGCCCGGGAAGTGGCAGGACCGGCCATCCCATCGATTGCCAGAAGTGGTCGCCAGTCGGTCCGCAGATGCCGATGCACGGGGTGATGCTACCCATGTGTTCCACCGAGACCTGTGAACGCAATACATACATGCGCAGCCTTCGCACTATGCTGTCTGCGACGTTTTGTGGCGTGTACAGCCAGTAGGTACCCGTCGTTTGCCATGTCAGGAAAGTGGCCAACACCCTGCCCTTGGGGGAGCAGTGGGCCGCCCAAAGTGCGCGGTCTGGCCCCAGGGTTGCCATGTCCTGCGTCAATTGCCCCTGCAAAAACGTACTGGCGTCTCTTCCCGAGATCCGGATCAGCGTTCGCGAGTCCAAGTCAAACCAGCAGGTAGAACTATTCAATTGAGTCGTCTCTTGCAATTGTTCAGGTGCTCTTGGGACTGTGAGAGCGCCATGATGACATATTTGTTCCGGGCATCCCATGGACACACGAAAATTTGCCGGCGAGGTTCATCTCAGGATGGGTTACTCGCATTTTCTCACGGCAACCCTCATCGGTGGGCACATGCTCGGGGCCACCAGCATTCTGCTGTTGCCCTGGGGCCATGCGGCGCGGCTTTCCTGGCTGATGCTGGCTGGCATGTTTCTGGTGCGGGAGATGCGTCGGGTTGCCTGGAAAGTTGCCATGAAAGCCGTTATTTTTGTAAAAACCGACGGGCAAGGAAGGGTCTTGCTGATCCTGCGCAATGGCCAGCGCCTGGAGGGCAGGCTGAAACCTGGAAGCTTTGTCGCGCCTTTTTTGGTGATACTGCGCTGGCAGGCGAAGGGGGGCGGCCGCGTGCGGCATATCGCCATCGCCGCAGATGCCACGGATGCCGATAATCATCGCAAGCTGCGGGTTTTGTTGCGCCATCCGTTATAATAATGGGTCATTCAGATAGCCAGCCGGTTCCACCATGATGTCGTTCCTTCATCTACACGGCCCACGAGCCTTGTCCGATTTTCGGATGCAACGTTTATGCGACCAGCTGAACCAACAAGGCGTTGCAGTGGAGGCAGTCACTGCACGCCATGATCACTACCTGGTACTGAACACCGTATTGGATGCCGAACTGGAGACGCGCCTGAGGGCCATCCTGACCTACGGGGAGCCGGCGCAACCGCTGCCAGATGCAAACCTTGAAATGGTGGTGGTACCCCGTCTGGGCACCATCTCCCCCTGGTCCACCAAGGCAACGGACATCCTGCATCATTGCGGCTTGCCGGCGGTGAAACGGGTGGAGCGCGGCATGACCTATCAGATCCGGTGCTCCGAAACAGATCGGGATGCCATGCTCCAGATGCTGGCGCCATTGCTGCATGATCGCATGACGGAAACAGTCCTGGCCTCCCATGCCGATGCCTGCCAGTTGTTTGAACCGGCATTGCCCCAGCCATTGACCACGGTGGACGTGATGACCGGGGGGCGTGACGCCCTGGAACAGGCAGACCGGGAGTTGGGGCTGGCGCTGGCTGAAGACGAAATGGAGTATCTTCTGTCCCTGTTCCGCCAGCAGGGGCGCAACCCCACCGATGCCGAGCTGCTGATGTTTGCCCAGGCCAATTCGGAACATTGTCGCCACAAAATCTTCAATGCGCGTTGGACCTTGGATGGCGAGAGCCAGCACCAGTCCCTGTTCCAGATGATCCGTGCCACGCACGAAGCCCATCCCGTCGGCACCGTGGTGGCTTATGCCGACAATGCGGCCGTGATCGAAGGGGGGCTGGCGCAGCGGTTCTATCCCGAGCCTGATAGCGGCCATTACCGTTTCCACGAGGCACTGACCCATTTCCTGGTCAAAGTCGAAACCCACAACCATCCCACTGCCATTGCTCCATTTCCCGGGGCGGCGACGGGGAGCGGGGGCGAAATCCGGGACGAGGGGGCCACCGGGACAGGGGCGAAGCCCAAAGCAGGACTGACGGGATTCTCCGTTTCCAATCTGCGCATTCCCGGTTTCGAGCAACCCTGGGAGCAGGGCACTGGCGAGCGTCCGGGGCGGATCGCTGCGGCGCTGACCATCATGACTGAGGGGCCGTTGGGTGCGGCAGCTTTCAACAACGAATTTGGGCGCCCCAACCTGACGGGGTACTTCCGTACTTTTGAAATGCCGGTCGGAGGCCAGATGCGTGGGTATCACAAACCCATCATGCTCGCGGGAGGGGTCGGCGCCATCGATGCGCGCCATGTGTTCAAACAGCCCTTGACGGAAGGTTGCCTTTTTGTGCAGCTGGGCGGACCTGGCATGCGGATCGGGCTGGGAGGGGGTGCGGCATCATCGATGCAAAGCGGCAACAATGCCGAAACGCTGGATTTTGACTCGGTGCAACGCGCCAATCCCGAGATGCAGCGTCGCGCGCAGGAAGTCATTGATGCCTGCTGGCAATTGGGTGACGACAATCCCATCCTTGCGATCCATGACGTGGGTGCTGGCGGGCTGTCCAATGCTTTTCCAGAGCTGGCACATGGTGGTGGGGTGGGCGGATGCTTCAACCTGCGACTGATGCCTTCGGAAGAGCCCGGCATGTCGCCACGGGAAATCTGGTGCAACGAATCACAAGAACGCTATGTCCTGGCAATCCTTCCCGAAAGCCGGGCCCGTTTCGAAGCCATCTGCGAGCGCGAGCGCTGCCCCATGGCGATTGTGGGGGAAGCCACAACCGAACCATCCCTGAAGGTGAACGACCCGCTGCTGGGCCCAACGGCGGTCGACATGGCGCTGGATGCCTTGTTGGGCAAACCGCCGCGCATGCAGCGCACGGCAATCCGGCAGGTGCCGGTCGTGCATGCACTGGATCTGGAAGCGGCACGGCAGGACCTGGCGGCCACCTTGAAGCGCGTGCTGCGTCTGCCGGGAGTTGCGGACAAGACGTTCCTGATTACCATCGGGGACCGCACCGTAGGAGGGTTGTCTGCCCGGGATCCCTGTGTCGGGCCCTGGCAGGTTCCGGTGGCGGATGTAGCTGTGACGCTGGCAGACTTCGTGGGGTATCGGGGTGAGGCGTTCTCCATCGGCGAGAGGGCGCCGCTTGCCTTGTTGTCAGCCCCGGCTTCCGGGCGCATGGCAGTGGGCGAAGCCATCACCAATCTTGCAGCCGCTCCCATTGAACGGCTTTCCGACATTCGTCTTTCGGCAAACTGGATGGCAGCGGCGGGTACGGCAGGCGAAGATGCGGCCTTGTACGATACTGTCCGTGCGGTGGCGCTGGAATTGTGCATTTCCCTGGGGGTCAGCATCCCTGTGGGCAAGGATTCGCTATCCATGCGTACCCTGTGGGAAGACGGTCATGGCGCGCACAGTGTCACGGCGCCCTTGTCGCTTGTGGTGAGTGCATTTTCCCGTTGTGAGGATGCACGACGGACATTGACCCCCGAACTGCAGTGGATGGAGAAAGGGTCTGAATTGATTCTGGTTGATCTGGGTCGGGGGAAAAACCGCCTGGGAGGTAGTGCATTGGCCCAGGTATTTGGCCAGATCGGTGACGTCCCACCCGACCTGGACGATTCCCAGGACCTGACAACCTTTTTCAACATCATCCAGTCCCTGAATCGTGAAGGGCGGTTGCTGGCTTACCATGACCGGTCCGACGGGGGGTTGGTGGTGACCGTGGCAGAGATGCTGTTTTGTTCCCATCTCGGCGCTTCACTCGACGTGTCCATGCTTCCTGCAACAGGCGGGGGACTGGGTATCCTGTTCAACGAAGAGCTGGGAGCCGTGATCCAGGTTTCCTGCCAGGAACGTGAAAAAGTATTGAAGGCGTTTTCGGACGTCGGGCTGGGGGGATGCGTTCATGTTCTGGGCAAGGTGACCGACCATGACCGTCTGCACATCCAGAAGGAAGGCATGACATTGCTGGATCAACCGGTAAGCCAGCTGCATCGTGTCTGGTCTGAAACTTCCTATCGCATGCAGGCATTGCGTGACCACCCGGAATGCGCGGAGGAAGCCTACGCCCTGGCAGGAAGCCGGAAGGACCCGGGGTTGACCTGGGAACTCACGTTTGATCCTGCCCAGTCGCCGTCGGCGCCACTGGTCAACATCGGAGTCCGCCCGCCAGTGGCCATCCTGCGTGAGCAGGGAGTGAACGGGCAGTTGGAAATGGCCGCTGCTTTCGACCGGGCTGGATTTGATGCGGTTGACGTTCACATGAGCGATATCCTCTCCGGACGGGTTTCTCTCCGGACGTTTTCAGGAGTGGTGGCTTGCGGCGGCTTTTCCTACGGAGATGTGCTGGGTGCGGGAGAAGGGTGGGCAAAATCCATTTTGTACCATTCACGCGCACGGGATGAATTCAGCCGGTTCTTTGCGCGTGGGGATGTCTTTGCCCTCGGTGTCTGCAATGGTTGCCAGATGATGAGTGCCCTGTCGCAGCTGATTCCGGGGGCGGAGCACTGGCCCCGCTTCGTGCGCAACCGCTCTGAGCAATTCGAGGCGCGCGTGGTCTTGCTGGAAGTCATGCCTTCCACCTCCATTTTTCTCGATGGCATGGCGGGCAGTCGTCTGCCGGTTCCTGTTGCCCATGGAGAGGGCCGCGCACAGTTTTCAGACCCTGCCACGCAGGCAAGGGCAATGCCTCTGGTGGCGCTGCGTTATGTGGATGGGCAAGGCAACGTTGCAGACACGTATCCCCTCAACCCCAATGGCTCGCCTGCCGGTATCGCGGCGATGACCACTCCCGATGGGCGTTTCACCATTTGCATGCCGCATCCTGAACGTGCATTCCGTACCGTGCAACACTCCTGGGCGCCCAGGGAATGGGGGGAAGAGGGGCCCTGGATTCGCATGTTCCAGAATGCCCGGGTCTTCGTGGGCTAAAGCGCAAATACCTTTTGCCAGAGGAGTTGGACCGGTTCGCGAATGAGGATGCCTTCCTGGGGATCGATGCGGGCCTCGCCCGCTCCCTGCAACCGTTCGCGGTGCTGCAGGCGGCGCAATGCCCCATAACTTTCTGCGACCTGGATTGCCATCCCGGCGTCGATCAATCCGAGCTTGCCCGCACAGCGCAGCAAGGCAGCGTTTCCAATGTTACCGGTCAGCTCCGGATAGCGGTGTGCATATGCCAGTACCAGGTATTGCACGATGAACTCCACGTCCACCATTCCTCCGGCATCATGCTTGACATCAAAGCGCCCGCTGGGATTGGGATGCCCTTGGTGAATCCGTTGGCGCATGTCCAGAATTTCCTGCTGCAATGATGCGAGGTCCCGTCGCTGGCAGAGCACGTCATGGCGGATTTGTTCAAATGCGGTACCGATGTCGGGACTGCCACAACAGAAGCGGGCCCGGGCCAACGCCTGGTGTTCCCAAACCCAGGCCGCATTTGCCCGGTCTTGCATCTGATAATGCCGGAATGCTTCCAAGGGGCTCACCAGAAGGCCCGCACTGCCATTTGGCCGCAATTGCAGATCCAGATCGTACAGAAGTCCAACGCCAGTCAGGGTGGTGGTCCAGGAAGCGATTTTGCGTGCCAGCAGGGTGTAATTGCCTTGGGCCCTTTCATCCGCGTCATCGTACAGAAACACGAGATCCAGGTCTGATGCATACCCCAGTTCCCTGCTGCCCCATTTGCCATAGGCGACGATTGCGAAATGGGGCGCGTCCACATGACGGGTCGGTAGTTGCTGCCAACAGAATTCCAGCACCAACGTCATGAGGGCGTCTGCCAGCGCACTCAGGCGATCTGCCACCGACTCCACGGGCAGCTCTCCCCGCAAATCGCGCACCAGCACATGAAAGGTTTCCGCATGTCGGGCGCGACGCAGGATGTTCATTTGATCTTCCACTTCACCCGCTGCTTCCTGCAGGCGCCGGTGGTGTGTTTCCATGAATCGTTGCCAGTAGCCTGAAAAATCTGCTGATTGCTCGTCGCTGTCCATGAGCAGTTCTTCCAGCAGCTGTGGGCGCTGTGCCACATAGGCGGCCGCCCATTCCGAAGCTTCGAGCAGGGGCAACAAACGATCCAGGATGATGGGGTAATCCACCAGCATCATCAGGTAGGAAGCCCTCCGGCTGATGGCTTCCATGAAATGCAGGAATCGTCGCGTCAATGGGGCAGGTACTGGAAATCCAGAAGCCAGGATAAGGTCGAGTCCTTTGACCAGGGCCTGATCGAATTGCTGCCGTGTCCGTTCGCTTTGTGCCCGATATCCTGGCGTGCGTTTGAGTGCGGAGAGCTGTTGCAACAGATCACCCTGCGCATCATCGGGAGGGGTGTCTGATATCTCGAGGGTGGCCCGATGCCACAAACCTGCACCGGGAGAGTGCTCTGCAGTCTCGCGGACAGCAGAGAAAATCTGGTCGAAGCAGGATGCCACAACGCTTCTGCACGCATCCAATGCCTCCAGGAACCTGGTGGTGTCCCCAAAGCCCATCGAAGTCGCGATCCGGCTGAGATCCTCCGGATTCAGGGGCAGGCTGTGGGTCTGGGCATCATCGAGATATTGGAGGCGGTGCTCCAATCGGCGCAAGAATGTGTAGTGGCTTTGCAACTGTTCAGCGCAATGTTCTTTCAGAAGCCCGCGTTGTCCCAGCAACGAGAGCACTGCCAGCGTGGGGATCGTGCGCAAGGCAATATCCTGCCCCCCGCGAATCAACTGGAATACCTGGGCAACAAACTCGATTTCGCGAATGCCGCCTCTTCCCAGCTTGATATCGATGCCACGCCATTGTGCGCCACGCAGGGCTTCCCGGTCCGTTTCCTCACGAATCTGCTGGTGCAGCGTACGCAGGGCACCGATCGCGGAATAATCGAGGTGCCGTCGGTAGACAAAAGGACGGATGCAACTGAACAGGGCTGCGCTGGCATGGGCAATGCCAGGTTGTTGGGGGTCGGAAACGACGCGGGCCTTGATCCAGGCGTAGCGTTCCCAATCCCGCCCCTGGACGATGAAATATTCTTCCAGCATGGCCAGGCTGACGGCCAGCGGCCCGGCGCTGCCATTGGGGCGCAAGCGCAGGTCCACGCGAAAGACCTGGCCATCCGGGGTGATGTCGGACAGGAGCACATTGAGGCGGCGTGCCATGCTCCAGAAAAATTCGTGATTGGAAAGGCGCTTGCCAGTGCCCGAAGCATCACACTCGCCATCTTCCTCGTAGAGAAAAATCAGATCGATGTCAGAGGATACATTGAGCTCGCCACCCCCCAGTTTCCCCATGGCCACGACGAGCAGCTCCTGGGGCAATCCGGAATCTTTTCCGATGGGGATGCCGTGGACCGCAACAAGCTTTTGTGACAGCAGCTGAATCCCGCTCTGGATGGCTATCTCGGCCAGCAATGTCATGCTGGTGGTGACTTCGGACAAGGACGCACGACCATCCAGGTCGCGGGCCATGACGGATAACAGGACTTCCTGGCGCAGGCGACGCAGTGCCTGCATGAGGATTTTCTCGGGATCTGCGAAGGCCTGTGAGGAGGCCAGGAGGTGGGTCAGGCGGTTTAGCAACGCCTGCCGTGTCCACGGTTCCCGGGCAGACGCGGCAAGCTGTTCAGGGGAAATTTCCCCGGCGGCGATCAGCCGCGCGGCGTAACGGGAAAACCCCCCTAGTTCAACCAATTATCTTTCTTCGATTTTTGCCTTGGAGCGCAGTTGCTGTACATACTGATTGAAAGCTTCCTGCTCTTTGGCTTGGAGAATGCGATCCTTCACTTCGTCGAAAGGGGGCGCCTTCAGTGGCCGGACGTCGATCAGGCGAATGACGTGGTATCCGAAAGGGGAATGCACCGGGGTATCGGTCGTCTCTCCCTTTTTAAGCTTGACCATGGCCTCGCTGAACGACTTGTCGTAAGACAGCGGGGTTGCCCAATCCAGTTTTCCGCCCTTTTCGCGCGAACCGGTGTCGATGCTTTTTTCCTTGGCGATTTTATCGAAATCCCCGCCTTTCTTGAGGTCGGCGATAATCGTCTTGGCATCCGCCTCATTGGCGACCAGGATGTGTTCCACCAGGTATTCGTTATCACCCAGTTCGGATTTCATCCGATCATAATCTGCGTGGAGGGCTTCATCGCTGATGTGGTTCGACTTGATGAACCGTGCCTGGAAGGCGCGGGCCAACACTTGTTCGCGGGCCAGGTCGATTTGCGCCTGGATCTTCGGGTCTTTTTCGATGCCTTCCTTGACTGCCTGCTGCGCAACCACTTCCAAGCCGA
>JAKBAT010000076.1 GCA_021808815.1 Pseudomonadota bacterium | reverse complement strand
TCCATCACCCCCCCCGCCACGGCGGCACCGGCCCCCACGATTGCGGCAGTCGTAGCGACGGTCGACAGGTTTCCGGTGCTGGCGGCAAGCGGGGTATAAAAGCTGCCGGCATCCCAGAATCCAGGCTCGGAACAGCCCAAACACCCATGCCCTGCTTCGATGGGAAAGCTGACGCCACCGTTCCACTTGGTGGTGGCGCACACGTTGTGGGTCGTGGGACCCTTGCACCCCAGTTCATACAGGCACCAGCCGCTGCGCGCGCCTTCATCGTCGAAGGTTTTGGCGAACTGGCCTTTTTCGTAGAAGGGGCGGCGGTAGCAGCGGTCGTGAATGGTTTCGCCGTAAAACGCTTTGGGCCTGCCCAGGGCGTCGAGGGCAGGCAGTTCACCAAAGGTCAGGTAATGGGCCAGGACACCGGTGATGACCGCCGGGATCGGAGGACAACCTGAAACGTTGATGAGGGGTTTGTCCTTCACGATGGCCGAGACAGGCACTGCGCCCGTGGGATTCGGCCTCGCCATGGGTATGCCGCCAAAGGAGGCACAGGTGCCCACGGCAACGACGGCCACCGCACCTTTAGCCACCTCCTGAAGCAGGTCGAGATTGGATCTTCCGGCGATCGCCGAGTACAGTCCGCCGTCGCGCTCGGGAATGGAACCATCAACAATCAGCAGGTACTTGCCATAAAAAGCTTTCATCGCGTCCTCACGGGACTTTTCCGCGGCGAGTCCGGACGCTGCCTGGAGGGTATGGTGATAGTCCAGTGAGATCATGTCGAAAATCATGCTCTCCAGGGTCGGCGAATAGGATCGCGTCAGCGATTCGGTACAGCCGGTACATTCCTGGAATGAGAGCCAAATCACCGACGGCCGCCTGGCTTTTGCCAGGGCTTCAGCCATGGCCGTAGCGGCCGTGGGCGGCAGTGCCAGGAGAGAAGCCATGGCTGCGCAAAACTTCAGAAAAGCGCGGCGGCTGATACCGTGTTGCATCAGTCGCTGCTCCAGGGTCTCGTGCTCGTTCATGGCGTCTCCTCAATCACTCGGAGGGTCGGAGTAAAGCAGGCTGTGCAGTCGGCCAAGCCCTGCCCCCATGTCGGGGGCCTGGCTTTTCAGAATGTCGGGGCATTGTGTCACTTCGATGACTTCAGCAACGATGTCGCCGTCGACGCTGCGATGGGTGAGCCACCATACGCCGGGATAACGGGTCTCGACAATTTCCGAGGGCCCGATCGCTTCCAGTTTCGCGACCAGTTCGCCCTGGCCCAGGATCCCTTTCAACCGGTCGTATTCTCCGGGCGAAAAAGGCAGGCTCTTCAGGTCGATGGCTGCCGCTTCGCCCGTTTGCAGGTGCTTTTCCAGCAAAGATGAAATTTCTGCCAGCAACGCCGACACGTTGCCTACCGAGCGGCCCTCGACGGGCGCCGTCACGAGGGGTATGGTTTTTCCGATCATGACTGCCACCGCTCGATCAGGCGTATGGCTTGTTCGCAGGCAGCAGGGATGGCCTCCGCCACTTCGGGCGAGGGCTCCTCGCCCCAACCCAGGTCTCTGGGCTGGATGCCAATCAGGGCACGCCGTTGCGGAAGATTGTCTGTCAGCCGTGCGATTGCCATGAGGTCGATCAGACCGACCTCATGCACGCTGCGCTTGCGGTTTCCGCTCACGAACTCATCCATGCGGGACTCTTCGAACACGCGAACGGTGCCCGGGGCCTCATTGAACTTGGCCGCATCGAACACGATGAGATGGGAAGCGGCTTCCACTTCGGGGGCCAGGGTAAAACTCAAAGTGCCGCCGTCCACGAATCGGATCTCGTCGTGACCTGGAAGCAGGCTGCGCATCCGGTTGAGGGCATGAATTCCTGCCCCCTCGTCACGCAACAGACTGTTGCCGATCCCCAGGATCAGCATCATTGTTATTCGCCCCTGATTCTGGTTAGCCTAAAACCGTAGCGAGTGACATGCCAAACTGAACTGTTTAAGCATTACAGATCAGGAATCACCGTGTTTTGATCCAGGTCAAATTGGTGTTCCCGATTTTTTGGGAGAGTGTGTTGTCATGTGCCTCGCAATTCCCATGCAAATCGCAGAAATCGACGGCCTCGAGGCGCGTTGCACGACCAGAGGCGTGTCACGCGTCGTGAGTCTTTTTCTGTTGCAGGACGAACCCCTGAAGGCCGGCGATTACGTGATGGTCCATGTGGGCTATGCGATCCAGCGCGTCACCGAGCAGGAGGCTCGATCGGCCTGGGAGCTGCTCGACCAGATCCTGGAAGCCGAGAGCGGCCATGCATGAGCTTTCCTTGTGCCAAGCTCTGGTGGATCAGGTGAAAGAAGTGGCCATGCGCCATGGCGCTCGCGGGGTAGTCCAGGTGAAAGTAAAAATCGGTCCTCTGGCCGGCGTCGAACCAACATTGATGGAAAGCGCTTATCCCTTCGCTGCAGCCGGTACCATCGCCGAAGGTTCGGCCATGATGCTTGAACCCGGCCCCTTGACCGTACGCTGCCTGGAATGCGGCGCCGTGACCGAAGCCCAACCCAATCGCCTGCTGTGCGGGGCTTGTGGCGCTTACCGAACACAAGTTGAAAGTGGTGAAGAACTGATGCTGCTCAGCGTCGAGCTTTTCACGGCTTGAGGAGGTCGGGATGTGTGATACCTGCGGCTGCAACGTCACTCCGGGAAACCGAAACCTGGCCTATACCCCGGTCAACGGCACCACGGCGGTTTCCGTCCTGAAAAGCCTGCTGACCCACAACAATACCCAGGCCGAACACAATCGCCGGCATTTCGAGCAGCATGGCGTGCTGGCGATCAACCTGATGTCCTCTCCCGGCGCCGGTAAAACGGCATTGCTGGAAGCCACCATCGAGGCTCTGGGCAAGGAATGCCGCATCAGCGTGATCGAAGGCGATCTCGAAACGGAAAACGACGCCGAACGCATTCGCGCCAAAGGTGTTCCCGCTTTCCAGATCACGACCGGAACGGCATGCCATCTCGACGCGCACATGGTCCACGGCGCCCTCCAGGCTTTTCCCCTGGAAGGGTTCGACATCCTTTTCATCGAAAACGTGGGGAACCTGGTTTGTCCGGCCAGTTTCGACCTGGGACAGCACTGCGACGTGACCTTGCTGTCCGTGACCGAGGGGGATGACAAACCCGCAAAATACCCGGTCATTTTTCGGGCCGCCGATGTCGTTCTTCTGACCAAAACCGATCTTCTGCCTTACCTGGATGATTTTAATCCCAGCCGGGCCGAGGGTCATTTGCGGTCGCTCGCGAGCGAAGCGCCCTTCATCCCGTTGTCAGCCCGTCGAGGTGATGGCATCGATGCCTGGCTGGACTGGCTGAGAGGACAATTGAAGACGGTACGCAGGGGCATACCGTTCGCCCGGAATCAAACCACCCCAGTGCAGGTCTCAGGCTGACATGCGCGACGCCAAGGCTTGGCTCGACCGGATCCACGCTCTGCCGTTGCCGCAGTCAGTGCGAGTGATGAACGTCTGCGGCGGCCATGAGCGCACCATTGCCCAGGCCGGACTGCGCGCGGCGTTGCCTGCGGGCGTGGATCTGATTGCGGGGCCGGGCTGTCCCGTTTGCGTCTGCCCCGAAGAGGACGTATTCAGGGCCATTCAACTCGCTCTCGAGGACCGAGTCACCCTGGTAACCTTTGGAGACATGCTGCGCGTCCCCGTCAACGTTCACAAAGGCGAGGTGCGCTCGCTGGAGCAGGCCAAGGCCGCGGGCGCAGACGTGAGGCCGTTGGCGAGCCCGCGCGAAGCCGTCCGGGTCGCCCGGCAGCACCCTGACCGCAACGTCGTTTTTTTTGCCGCGGGCTTCGAAACCACCATGGCGCCAGTCGCCGCCCTGCTGGCTGAAGGCCTTCCTGACAATCTGTCGGTGCTGCTTTCCGGCAGGCTGACCTGGCCTGCTGTGGCCCTGTTGCTGGACTCGGAACAGGCCGGGTTCGATGCGTTGGTCGCGCCTGGCCATGTGGCCACGGTGATGGGTCCGGAAGAATGGGGGTTCGTGGTGGAGCGCCATCGCATGCCCGTTGCCATTGCCGGGTTTACGCCCGCCTCCCTGCTGGCTGCGCTCTACTCCGTGCTGCGCCAGGTGTGCGAACAGGCGATTTTTCTGGACAACTGCTATCCCGAGGTGGTTCGCCCTGGGGGAAATCCCACCGCAAAAGCACTACTCGACCGCATCTTTGTCCGGGGTGATGCCCCTTGGCGCGGGATTGGCGTGATTCCGGATTCCGGTTTCAACCTGGCTGCGTCACTGAGTGACCATGATGCGCGCATCCGTTACCCGGAAACTCATCCTACTGCGCGCCGGCGCGCCGGCGAAATGCCCCCCGGTTGCGACTGCGCCCGGGTGGTGCTGGGCAAGATCGCTCCCTCGGAATGCAGGCTGTACGGCCGCGCCTGCACTCCCCGTTCCCCGTTCGGCCCCTGCATGGTATCGGACGAAGGCGCCTGCCATATCTGGTGGACCAGCGGCACCCGCGCTCATGATGGACCCGCCCCCTGAAGCACGCCGCTGGCTCCTGGCCGGCAGGGTACAGGGGGTCGGGTTTCGCCCTTTCGTATTTCGCCTGGCACAACGCTTTGGCTTGCCGGGCCGTGTGCAGAACCTCAACGGCCTGGTGCTGGTGGAAGCTGCCGGCACACCCTCCCGCCTCGACGCGTTTGCGACCGCCCTGATTGCGGAAGCCCCTCCTTTGGCGCGCCCAAGCCTGTTGGTCGCCTCTCGAATTGCAGACCTCGGCCTTGACCATTTCGAGATCGCGCCGAGCGACCCTTCCGGATCCCTGGGCGTACACGTGCCTCCCGACCTTTTTCTGTGCGACGACTGCCGCCGTGAAATGAAGCAGCCCCAGGACAGACGTTATCGATATCCTTTCATCAACTGCACCCAGTGCGGACCCCGCTATACCCTCATCACGGCCATGCCCTATGATCGCGCCAACACCACCATGGCCGGATTCGTGCTGTGCGATGACTGCGAACGTGAATATCGCGACCCGGCGAACCGGCGCTTTCATGCCGAACCTTCCGCCTGTCCCCGTTGCGGCCCGCAGTTGCTGTTCAAACATCAGAATCACGAGGAACACGGCTTGTCGGCGCTGGAAGCTGCCGTTGCCAGTTTGCGGCAAGGCGACATCGTTGCCGTCAAGGGCATCGGGGGGTATCACCTGATGTGCGACGCGCACAATACCGGGTCGGTTAATCGCCTGCGCAACCAGAAACGTCGTCCCCACAAGCCCCTGGCCATGATGTTTCCCTGGCGCGGCGACGATGGCCTGGCCTGTGTCCGCCGCCACGGAATGTTGGATGCTGCCACGGCAGCCGCATTGGTCCAGGCGACTCGTCCCATCGTGCTGCTACCGCGTCGCCTGGAATCTACCCTGCCAGAATGCCTGGCACCCGGGCTGGCTGAATGGGGGGCCATGCTGCCTTACAGCCCATTGCACCATCTGTTGCTGGAGGGATTGGGAACCCCCCTCGTGGCCACATCGGCCAATATCAGCGGGGAACCCGTGCTGACCGAAGCGGACGAAGTGGAAAAGCGCTTAGGGTTGGTGGCGGACGCTTACCTGCATCACAATCGCCCCATTGCACGCCCAGCGGATGATTCCGTCCTCAAGGTAATAGCCGGGATACCGCGGTTGCTTCGGGCCGGACGAGGCTTCGCACCGATTGAAATCGATCTTCCCACAGCCTTGCCAAAACCTTTACTGGCCGTGGGTGGGCATCTCAAAAACACGATTGCGCTGGGTTGGGGACAACGGGCCGTGTTGTCGCCCCATATCGGCGATCTCGATGCCCCGCGCAGCCGGGCGATCTTCCAGCAGGTGATCGAAGATCTGCAGCGACTGTATGGCGTGACAGTGCAGGAAGTCGCTTGTGATGCCCATGGGCAGTACGCCAGCAGCCGCTGGGCCGCAACCTGTGGCCTGCCAGTGCGGCGCGTCTGGCACCATCATGCTCATGCAAGCGCCTTGGCGCTCGAACTGGGCCCCGGCGACACCTGGCTGGTGTTTACCTGGGATGGCTTGGGCCTGGGGGAAGACGGAACCCTGTGGGGTGGCGAGGCGCTGCTGGGCCGCATCGGTCGCTGGCAAAGGGTAGCCCAGCTGCGCCCATTTCATCTGTGCGGTGGCGAGCGTGCTGCGCGCGAACCCTGGCGCTCGGCCGTTTCCCTGTGCTGGGAGCTGGGCCTGGATTTTGCCGTGCCCGCAGCGGATGTCAAACTGGCAAGGCTCGCCTGGCAACGCCGCCTCAACACCCCGGTGACCACGGCCGCAGGACGCCTCTTCGACGCGGCCGCCTGCCTGTTGGGTTTGGCGGAAGTGGCGACCTACGAAGGCCAGGCACCGATGAGGCTGGAGCACGTGGCGTCCGGCGAGGCAGATGCCATCGCACTGCCACTGCAGCAAGAACCGTCAGGCCTCGTCACAGCAGACTGGAAGCCGCTCATCCTGGCGTTGCGCAATCCGCAGCTCTCCGTGCCCGAGAGAGCCATGCAGTTTCATCGCAGCCTGGCCCGAGGCATTGCCGAACAGGCCGGATGGATGCGCCGGCGCTACGCCTTCCAGCGGGTCGGTTTGACAGGCGGAGTTTTCCAGAACCGCCTGCTGGCCCAATTGGCGCTGTCGGCGCTAAAAGAAGCTGGTTTCGAAGCCCGGCTGCCCGAGAACATTCCCTGCAATGACGGTGGCATTGCCTTGGGACAACTGGTGGAGGCAGGATATCGGTATGGATGAGTCACACGTCAGTTTGGCCCACGGCAATGGCGGTCGCCTCATGCGCGAACTGGTCGAGCAGGTTTTCGCCCGGCATCTGGGAAACCCGATGTTGGACATCCAGGCAGATGCCGCCGAACTGCCTCGCCTGGCGCCCGAAGGGGTCGTGATGGTGACCACCGATGGATTCACGGTTCAGCCGCTCGAATTCCCGGGTGGCACTATCGGCTCACTGGCGGTTCATGGCACGGTCAACGATCTGGCGGTATCCGGCGCCACACCGCGTTTCCTGACCTTGAATGCGTTCATCGAAGAAGGTTTCGACCTGGGGCAACTGAACCGCATCATCGCCAGCATGGCCGATGCGGCCCGGCTCTGTGATGTCGCGGTGGTGGCGGGCGATACCAAAGTGGTGCGGCGGGGGGAAGGTGGCGGGTTGTACCTGGCCACCACCGGCATCGGGATTCGCCCCGCCAAGCTCCGTCTGGGGCTCAATCAGATCCGGCCCGACGACGTCATCCTGGTCAGCGGGCCTATCGGCAATCACGGCATCGCCGTGCTGCTGGCCCGGGAACAATTTGGCCTGAAGGGCAATCTGCTGTCCGACCAAGCCAGCGTCATGCCCCTGACAGAGCCGCTGCTGGGGATAGAAGGATTGCGATTCATGCGTGATCCGACCCGCGGCGGACTCGCCACCGTGATGCACGAAATTGCCCGAGCCACTGGCATGGAAGTGCGACTGTCGCAGTCGGACATTCCGGTGAGCGATCCGGTCGCGTCAGTGTGTGAAATGCTGGGCTACGATCCTCTGTTCCTGGCCTGCGAAGGCCGCGTCGCGGCTGTGGTCAGTCCTGCCCGGGCGGATGAGGTTCTGGCAATTTGGCAGACGCTGCCACAGGGACGCGAGGCCGCCATCATCGGTTCGATCAAGCCGGGGCGGCCAGCCGTGGTGCTTGACACCGAACTGGGGGGGCTACGCGTGCTGGACGAACTGGAGGATGATCCGTTGCCCCGGATTTGTTGAAAGACGGGACCAGATCGTGGTGGGGCAGCACCCCGCACCAAACGACTATTGAAAGTACGCAATCGAAGCGCTGCGGGTCGCTGCAAACCAGTGCGAACTCGATCGAAAAGCGCTCGAACCTGCCAATGACGCCCGGACAATCCAGCAGGTTCCTGATCCTGATTGGTCGGCGAAATGGAGCATCAAACTTGCCTGCTCTCCGGTTCAATTCTAAATCCGGAATTGAACCGGCGTCCGTCCAGTGGTTCAAGAGGAAGGCTCGGTGGCTCCCTCAGCGTCGGCAGCGGGATCGGTGAGCCGCCGAATTTTGACATCCTCCCCGCCCTTGGCCTGCGGCCACCGCTTGCGCGGGAAGGGCGGAGATTCCTACGGCGATCAGGCGCGACATTGAGCCGCCCCGGAGTCGCTTCGGCGGGTTCCTGCTGCTGGCGGCATTGCTGCACCGCTCACTTCACAGGCGAACCGGGCGTGTCCCGCCCTTAAAACATTGATCGCGCCGACCAGATCGGCGTTTTCCTCGAAGC
>JAKBAT010000075.1 GCA_021808815.1 Pseudomonadota bacterium | reverse complement strand
CATGAAAAACAGGCGTGCGTGATCCAGGTCGGGGCCTCCAAATTCCCAGAAGGAGCCGCCGATGGTGTAGATCATGCCTGCCGCCATGTTGACGGAACAGAATCCGCCATGGGCCGCATAATTGGGGGTACCGAATTGTCGGGCGAACAGGCCCGTCAGGGCCTGCATCTGGTCGCGTCCGGTGAATAACGCGAATTTTTTGGGATCGCTGGCGCGCAACGAGCGCAGCCGGCTTTCCAGCAGCGTATACGCTTCATCCCAGGAGATTTCCACATAATCGTTGGAGCCGCGTTCGCACCCGGGCTTGCGCAACAAGGGGCGGGTGAGGCGGGCCGGAGAATACTGCTTCATGATGCCGGAGGATCCCTTGGCGCAAATCACCCCCTTGTTCAGCGGGTGTTCGGGATTTCCTTCGATGTAGCGTACCTCACCGTCCCGCAAATGCACCCGTATGCCGCATCGGCAGGCACACATGTAACAGGTGGTGGTGCGAACGTCGGCAGGTGTTCGTGCAGGCGGCGCTGCCAGCGGGTCGTGGAGTGGCCTGGTTGCCAAAAAAGTCCCCTCAAAGCGGTCAAGTCCCGTCCGCTGCCAAGGGGCAGGGCGGGAGTCGTTATAATGGGCAGTTTCAATAAAATGAAATGACAACCCGCATTAAGAAGAAGATCGCGAAACTCGTCTATAGTCAATTTGGGGGGGGTAGGATAGCCCATGTGGGGGGTTCTGCCCGCAGCAATCCGTTACTCTGTGAGAAAGAGGTCATTCTATGCAGGAAAATTCACTGGCGTTTTTGGGGTTGGGAAAAATGGGGGCGCCCATGGCGCGCAACCTGGTTGCCCAGGGGCATGCGCTGACGGTTTTCAATCGTTCCCGGGCACCCGCTGCCGCATTGCAGGCCGAAGGCGCCCTTGTGGCCGATTCACCCTGCGCTGCCGTGACCCCCGGGGGCATGGCCGTGACCATGCTCTCCAACGATGCCGCACTCGAGGCGGTGACCCTGGGCAAGGCCGGGTTTGCCGACAGCCTGGGGGAAGGCGGACTGCATGTGTCCATGAGCACGGTTTCCCCTGAGCTTTCTCGCCGGTTGGCCCGCGAGCATGCACTGCGCGGCAGCTTTTTCCTGGCGGCGCCGGTATTCGGCCGTCCTGAAGCGGCGGCAGCACGCAAGCTCTGGATCTGTCAGTCGGGAGACCGGGAAGCCAAAATCCGGGCACAACCCCTGTTGCAGGCACTGGGCCAGGGCATACAGGATTTTGGCGAAGATCCGGGAGCGGCCAATGTGGCCAAGCTTGCCGGGAATTTTCTGATCCTTTCCGCCGTGGAGGCCCTGGCCGAAGCATTGGCGCTGGCCGAGAAAAGCGGCCTGGACCGCGCTGCGCTGGCAGGTTTTCTGGGGCAGACAGTGTTTGCCTGTCCGCCCTACCAGAACTATGGCCACCTCCTGGCCGAGCGCGCGTACGCGCCTCCCGGGTTTCGGTTGGAGTTGGGCATGAAGGATTTGCGCCTGGTGCGGGCAGTGGCCGAAGCGGCTGCCTTGCCCATGCCTCTGGCGGACCTGTTGCATGCCCGCCTGCTTTCGGCGCTGGCGAAAGGACGCGGTCACCTGGACTGGTCGGCGATCGAACTGGCCTCTTCCGAGGATGGCGGGTTGCCAACCGGGCAGGACTGAAGCGATGCGTGAGCAGGGCGCGTCGCCGCAATCTGCGGCAGGCTCCACAGGGCAGGCAGCCCAGCATCGCCGTGCCGTGATGTTGCTATCCTTCGCGGCCTTTGCCAGTGCCGCCTCGGCCCGCCTGTGCGACCCCATGCTGCCGACGCTGGTGCAGGTGTTTCAGGTGACCCCGGAGCAGGCCTCGCAGGTGGTGTCCTCCTTTTCTGTGGCCTATGGGGTGCTCCAGGTATTTTTCGGGCCCTTGGGCGACCGGCTGGGCAAATACCGGCTGATTGCCCTGACCACGCTGGCCTGCATGCTGGGCAGCCTGGGAGCCATGCTGGCCCACTCCCTCGGGATGCTGGTGCTTTTCCGCCTGCTGACGGGAGCCACGGCAGCCGGCATCATACCCCTCTCCATGGCCTGGATCGGGGATACCATTCCCTATGCGGAACGGCAGGCTACGCTCGCCCGGTTTCTTGCCGGCCAGATCGTGGGAGTCATTGGGGGACAATTCATCGGAGGGCTGTTCACCGACACCCTGGGTTTTCGTTGGGCTTTCGGCCTCATGGCCATTGTCTATCTGACGGTGGGAGCGATGGTCTGGATGGAGTCCCGTGCCAATGTGCTCACGCGCCACACTCCCCCGATGCATCTGGGGGGGGCCGGCGGCGTGCTGGCGCAGGCGCGCTCCGTGCTGGGTGTCGGGTGGGCCAAAGTGGTGCTGGCGACGGTCAGTGTGGAAGGCATGGTGGTGTTTGGTCCCCTGGCATTCGTCCCCTCCTACCTGCACCAGCGATTCGGGTTGTCCCTGGCGGCCTCCGGCGGCTTGATGGCGGCGTTTGGCGTGGGGGGGTTTTCCTACATACTGTTTGCCCGCCAGTTCGTGGCGACGTTTGGGGAAGTGGGGCTTGCGCGGCTGGGCGGCCTGCTGATGGGGATCGCCTGGTGTTTGCTGGCATGGGGCGCAACATGGTTCTGGGCGGTGCCAGGCTGTTTTCTGGTGGGGCTGGGGTACTACATGCTGCACAATACGTTGCAGACGAATGCGACCCAGATGGCGCCCCAGGTCCGCGGTACAGCGGTATCCCTGTTTGCTTCGGCATTTTTCCTGGGGCAGTCCCTGGGCGTGATGCTGTCTGCCTGGCTGCTTGCGCTGGCATCCCCCCGGGCCCTGTTCATGACCGCAGCCCTCCTGTTGCCACTCATCGGAATGGCCTTTTCACGGGCGCTCAAATTGCGTCACGGACAATGATATAGTGACCCTGGTTCTCCACGCTTTTTGAGGGTCTGTCATGAAATATGTCATTGCCGGATGCTTTGCCCTGCTGTTATGTGCCTGCGAACAGACCAAGACACAGGGGTACTATCTTTCCCATCCTGACGAGTTAGATGCCGATCTGGTCCAGTGCCAGCATGAATCCAGGAATACATACAATTGCAATGAAGCTGTAAAAGCCGACTTCATGCGCCATCATCAACCATGACGTTCTACCGCAATCCTGGTCCGGCAGCGGAGGAAATTGCCCGCTGGCGCGGTCCACTGGTGCTGGAATTTGGCGTGGAGGATTGTCCCTATTGCCAGAGGGCCCGGCCGCTGATGGCCCAGGCATTGGCACGTTACCCTGGCTGGCCGCTGGTGCAGGTGGAAGATGGTCGGGGCCGTCCCTTGGGAAGGGCTTTCCAGGTCCGGCAGTGGCCAACGTTCGTACTGTTGCAGGATGGTCGGGAACAGGCCCGACTGGTGCGCCCGGAGGCGCTCGAGCTCATCCTGCAGGCAATGGAGCGGGTTTCGACGCTTACCGAGGCTTCCCAATCCCCGCATGAATGACAGAACTGGCCCCTTCCTGACCGAAGTGGTCAAGGTGTTTTCCGACCATCACGTTCTTTTTCCTTTTCTGTTCGAAAAGGCGACCACGGGTATTGTCATCTTCGGACCGGACTTTCGCATCCTTGAGGCCAACCCGTTCTTTTGCCGATTGCTGGGATACTCCGCGGAGGAATTGCAGCAGGGTCATTGCCAGGACTTCATTGTTCCTGAGGATTGCCGGCTGCAGAAGGAAAAGATACAGGCCCTCGAGAAGTCCGAGAGTGCAACCCTCACGCTGCGGATCCGGTTTCTGACCCGTGAGGGTGCTCCCTTGCCCCTGCAACTGCATCTGGTGCCCGTGCGGGACGCCACCTGCCAGGTGAGCCGTTTTCTCGGGCTTGCGAGCGATGCGGAGGAGACGGCCAGTATCGGGAAACACGGCTGGCTGACCCGTCAGATCCGCATGAGCGAATCCCTGCTGCAGTTCGCAAGCGATGGCATTCATGTGCTGGATGCAGAGGGTACGCTGGTGGAAATGAGTGATTCCTTCTGCCATATCCTGGGATATCCCCGGGAAGCGCTGCTGGGGCAGCATATGTCATTCTGGGATGCCAAGTGGACCGTCGAGGAGTTGTCGGACCGCATCCAGTGGCTGACGCAGCATCAGAATGCCACGTTCGAAACACTGCACCGGCGCCAGGATGGCCTGCTGGTGGATGTGGAAATTCATGCCCGGCCCTTCAATTTTGGCGATGAGACCTTGTTGTTCTGTTCATCGCGGGACATTTCGGTGCGGAAGCAATCCGAATCCCTGATCCGCCTGCAGGCCGGGGCCCTCGACAACAGCGTCAACGGCATTGTGATTTCCGATGCCATGTTGCCCGATTTCCCCGTGATTTACGTCAACCCCGCCTTTGAAAAAATCACGGGATATTCGTCCATGGAGGCGATCGGGAAAAACTGCCGCTTCCTGCAGGGGGATGACCGTAACCAGACCGACCTGACAGCCATCCGCCTGGCGTTGCGGGAATGCCGTGCGGTGAAGGCCACACTGCGCAATTACCGCAAGGATGGCACCATGTTCTGGAACCGCTTCCAGATCGCGCCGGTGCATGACAAGGATGGCAAGATCACGCACTTTGTGGCCATCATCAACGACATTACGGATCGGAAAGCATCGGATGATTATCTCAAGCTGGTCTCCCGCGTTTTCCTGTATGCGGACGAGAGCATTTTCATCACCGATCCCGATGGCTGGATCATCGAAGTCAACCCTGCCTTTACCCGAACCACAGGATACAGCCGGGAAGAAGTGCTGGGTCAGAATCCACGGATCCTTCAATCCGGTCGCCATGACCGGGTATTTTTCTCTGAATTGTGGAGCGCGGTCCTGACCCGGGGACATTGGTCGGGTGAAATCTGGAACCGTCGCAAGAATGGCGAAATCTATCCGGACAAGCTCACCATTTCCGTGGTCAAGAACGATGAGGGCGAGACCCTGAGCTACGTGTGCATTTCTTCCGACATTTCCCTGCTCAAGGCTCAGCAGAGGGAACTCGAGCTCATGGCCTTGCACGATACGCTTACAGGCCTTCCCAACCGTGCCCTGCTCAATGACCGCCTGTCCATGGCGCTGGCCGAGGTGCGTCGCTCAGGCGGGAAAATGGCCGTCTGCTTCATCGACCTGGATGATTTCAAGCCGGTCAACGATCGCTATGGGCATGACGTGGGAGATATCCTCCTGATCGAGGCCGCACAACGCATGAGTGCCATTTTGCGGGCAACGGACACGGTGGCGCGATTGGGGGGCGATGAGTTCATCCTGATCCTTTCCGAAATCCAGAGCGAACAGGAGTTCGTCTCCATGTTGTCGCGCATCATGGATACCATCGCCAAACCCTATGTACTGGGCGAGGTTTCCGTTACCATCTCGGCCAGCATCGGGGTCACCCTCTACCCTGACGACAACGTCGATGCCGATACCCTGCTGCGCCATGCCGACCAGGCCATGTATCTCGCCAAGGAGAAAGGGCGTAACCGCTTTCATTTCTTTGACGTGGTGGATGATCGCAATGCCCATTTGCGTTCCGAAGGGCGTGCCCGGGTCGAGCTGGCCCTGGAGCGCAACGAATTTACCCTGTACTACCAACCTAAAGTGGATTTGCGCAGCGGTCAGGTGGTGGGACTGGAAGCGTTGATCCGCTGGTGTCATCCGGAACAGGGCGTGTTGCAGCCCGTTGATTTCCTTCCCCTGATCGAAAACAGTGAATTTGAAACCCGGCTTTCGGAGTGGGTCATTTCCGAGGCATTGCACCAGATGACCCTGTGGCAGTGGGAAGGGCTGGACACGGTGGTCAGCGTCAACTTGCCGGCACGCCACCTGCATTCGGACGGGTTCATCCCCTTCATTATGTCCCGGCTCGAGGATAACCGTGCTGTCCCCCGCGACCGGCTTGAGCTGGAGGTGCTGGAAACCGTGGCCCTGTGGGACATTCCCCGCGTGACCCAAACCATGGAAGAGTGCCGTCACCTGGGGGTCATGTTTTCCATCGATGATTTCGGCACCGGCTATGCCTCTCTGGCTTACTTGCGGCGCCTCCCGGTCAATACCATCAAGATCGACCAGAGTTTCACGCGCGACATGCTGAATGACCCGGATGACCTGTCTATCGTGGAAGGTGTGATCAGCCTGGCAGAAGCATTCCAGAAGAACGTGATTGCCGAGGGGGTCGAGTCGGAGGACCATGGCACGATCCTGCTCTATCTGGGCTGCCGGCACGCCCAGGGGTTTGGCATTGCGCGCCCCATGCCCGCATCGGAAATTCCCGGCTGGATACGCGATTTCCGCCCCAAGCCCGCCTGGACGGAATCCCAGATCAAGCGCCTGTCGCGCAAGGACATCGTGCTGGCATTTGCGGAAGTCTGGCACCGGCGCTGGGTGGATGAACTGGCCAGAAGCCTCGCAGAGCCCGGGGTAGGGGCGCCCTCCCCGCATTCCCACGAATGTACTTTCGGCGCGTGGCTGCATGGTGCGGGGAAATCGGCGTATGGCCATCTGCCACAATTTGCCGAAATCGACAGACTGCATGAAATGGTCCATGTCCTGGCCCAGGAATTGTGCCGGCTTTGCGAGGCCGGGTTTTCCGCCCGGGCACAGGAACAGCTGTCGGAACTCATGGTGATGCGGGACCACCTGATCCGGGCGCTGCACCAGCTGATCGAGGTCATCTGAAGGGCCGTCACGGAAACTTCACGCATTTGTCACATCACCGTCATCGTCTGATGGCTCAATGGGCGCAACTTGAAAACCGCCCAGACTCCTTCCGTAGCACCTGTTGGCCCTGTGGAGATCCACTCGCAGGGCGAAAGCTTCAATTACCGTACCATCTGGATTTCAGACCTTCACCTTGGAACGCCCGGGTGCAAAGCCGATTACCTGCTGGATTTCCTGCGCTGTCATGAGGCCGAAACCATCTACCTGGTGGGGGACATTCTGGACGGGTGGCAACTGCGCAAAAACTGGTACTGGCCGCAGACCCATAATGATGTGGTACAGAAGCTGTTGCGCAAGGCCCGGAAAGGGACACGCGTGGTGTATGTCCCTGGAAACCATGACGAGCTGGCACGGCAGTTCACCGGGCTGGCGTTTGGCGACATTGCTGTCCAGCACGAAGCCGTACATACCCTTGCCGACGGACGCTGCCTGTGGGTGGTGCATGGCGACCTGTTTGATGGGGTGACCCCCCACGCGCGCTGGCTGTCCCATCTGGGCGATACGCTCTACACCATGATCCTCAAGTTCAACCAATGGTTCAATGCGGCGCGTGCACGCCTGGGATTGCCGTACTGGTCGGTGTCCCAGTATCTCAAGCATCAGGTCAAGAACGCGGTGAATTACATTGCTGCCTTTGAACGGGTGATGACAGAGGAGGCACGACGTCGAGGCTGCCATGGGGTGGTGTGCGGACACATACACAAGGCAGAGATACGGGATATCGATGGGATTCTTTACTGCAACGATGGCGACTGGGTGGAGAGCCTGACGGCGCTGGTGGAAACCTTCGACGGCCAGCTCAGTATCGTCGAATGGCATAACCGCCTGGATGCGCCGCTCCATTTGGGGCCGGCCGTGCTGGAAGATGAACTCACCCTGGAGACCGTGACATGAAAATCATGATCGTGACTGATGCCTGGGAGCCTCAGGTCAATGGCGTAGTGCGGACATTGAAAAATACCCGCAAGGAGTTGGAAGCCATGGGACACCAGGTGGAGCTCCTGACCCCGCTGGAATTCAGGACACTGCCCTGTCCCACGTATCCCGACATCCGGCTATCGATCCTGCCGGGAGCAGCAGTGCGTCATCGTATCGAGGCCTTCTCGCCCGATGCCCTGCATATCGCCACCGAAGGCCCCTTGGGCTTGTCTGCCCGTGCCTATGCATTACGAACAGGCAGAGCCTTTACCACCGCGTACCACACCCGTTTTCCCGAGTATGTCCGCGCGCGATTCGGCATTCCCCTGTCCTGGACTTATGCATTCCTGCGCTGGTTCCATGGCCCCTCCCACGCCGTCATGGTCCCCACGCCGGTGGTGGTTCAGGATCTCGAGTCCTATGGATTCCAGCGCGTCGTGTTGTGGAGCCGGGGCGTGGACCTGGAAATATTCAGGATGCAGCCGGGCAACCGGCTCAATACCGAACCTCCCGTGTTTCTGTATGTGGGTCGTGTGGCCGTGGAAAAAAACGTGGAGGCCTTCCTGGCGCTCGATTTACCGGGATCGAAATGGGTAGTGGGCGATGGGCCCGCACTCGCACGCCTGCGGCAGGCCCATCCCGAGGCGCATTATCTTGGGGTGCTAAGTCAGCCCGAACTGGCGGAAGTGTATGCCTCGGCGGACGTCTTCGTGTTTCCCAGCAAAACCGACACCTTCGGCCTGGTGCTCCTGGAAGCCATGG
>JAKBAT010000074.1 GCA_021808815.1 Pseudomonadota bacterium | reverse complement strand
TCACTCGGTCTGGTGGGTGATTATCCCGTGGGACTGTATGCCAACCTCCATACCACCTATACCAAGGAAGCCGAGATTTTTGGCGTGGAAACCGTCAGCACCCGTGCCAACCTGCTGGCCGCCACCAATGTACTGGAAGCAGCGGCGCTCGATCCCTACGCCTTTACGCGGGATGCCTACCTGCAACGTCGGCGCAACCTGATTTACGACGGGCACCCTCCTCCCACTCCCGATGACGAATGAAAAAGGCAGCCCTGACCAGGCTGCCTTTTTCATGGCACTGCCCCGGCGTTCAGGCCAGGGGCTGTTTGAAGCCAAATGCCTTGATGGAGAATCCCTCGCGGTAATAAAACTTGTGGGCTTGTTCCCGTTGGGTACCTGACTCGAGTTCCAGGCTGACGCAACCACGATCCCGGCCTTCCTGTTTCAGGAAATCCATGAGCGCACGCCCCACGCCTTTTACCGTGGTATTGGCGTCGGCCACAAGATCCTCGCTATAGATCTTCTTGCCGACCATGGTGTTGATGGTGACCCGAAATACCGCACGCCGCAGACTTCACCCCCCTCCACTGCCACGACCATTTCCGCGCCGGTGGCAAAAATTTCCTTCATGCGTGCCGCATAGGGTTGGGGAATCTGGGCACGCAACTGACGGTGGACAGATTCGGCCCGTGCCAGCAACGCATCATCCAGAATGCGGCCTTCGGTATCGGTAATGCGGACAATTTCCATAGCTGCTCCTCGTGGTTATCGACTTACAGGTACTGCTGTATCAGGTGGGTGATGGCCTGCCGCTGGGCAACGACCCGATGGGGTTGGGGACTTTGGGCGATGGCCGTATCGGGATCCTTGAGGCCATGCCCGGTCAGGGTGGCAACTACCGTTGCGCCGGACCTGATTTTGCCACGTTTGAGGTCCTGGATGAACCCGGCCAACGAGGTGGCAGAGGAAGGCTCGCAGAAGACCCCTTCGGTTTGTGCCAGCAATTTCTGGGTTTCCAGGATGGCGGCGTCGCCGCATTCGTCAAACCAGCCCCCCGATTCCCTGACGGCCGCCCATGCCAGATGCCAGGACATGGGGTTGCCAATGCGGATGGCGGTGGCCACGGTTTCGGGTTCGGCGACAGGCCCGCCGCGCAGGAAGGGGGCAGCGCCGGAAGCCTGGTACCCCAGCATGACCGGGCGCCGGGTCGCCATCGCAGGCCCTCCCAGGTAAGGGCACTGCCCCTCGCATAATCCACAGGCCGCTGTTTGCTGCCCCACGGCTTCGCTGTATCCCATCCAGTGCGCACTGATGTTTCCGGCGTTCCCCACGGGAAGCACATGGTAATCCGGAGCATCGCCGAGGGCCTCGATGATCTCGAACGCAATGGTTTTCTGGCCTTGAAGGCGGTAAGGGTTGACGGAATTGACGAGGGCTATGGGCATCTCGGCGGCAATTTCCTGGACCAGGCGCATGCCGTCATCAAAATTACCCTGGATCTGGAGCACGATGGCGCCATGCATCATCGCCTGGGCAAGCTTGCCCAGGGCGATCTTGCCATCGGGAATCAGCACGAAACTGGTGATGCCGGCCCGGGCAGCATAGGCTGCCGCCGCAGCAGAGGTGTTGCCGGTGGAAGCACAAATGATGGCCCGGGAGCCCCCTTCCAGAGCCTTGGTCACGGCCATGGTCATACCCCGGTCCTTGAAGGACCCGGTGGGATTCAGGCCTTCAAATTTCACGAGCAGTCGCCCATCAAATCCGATGCGTTGCGTAAAATTGCGCAGCTCGATCAATGGGGTATTGCCTTCATTGAGGGAAACCACCGGAGTGCTTTCCGTGACGGGCAGGCGGTTGCGGTAACGGTGAATCAATCCCTGATAATGTGCCATGGTGTCCCCTATGCAGATCCCAATAATTCCAGGCGAATGCGGGTCACCTGCCCGGATATGCTGTCAAGCGCCTCGATGGCGGCAATCGCCCGATCGATCTGCCGCTCCAGGGTCTGGTGGGTCAGCATGATCACGTCCACATGTTCTTCCCCGGCGACGGGTTCACGCTGCAACATGGCCTCGATGGAAATATCGAGGTCGGCCAGAATGCGGGTCACATCCGCCAGCACACCCGGGCGATCGAACGCCTGCATCCGCAAATAGTAGGAAGTTTCGATATCGGCCACTGGCAGTACCACGTCGTCGTGCATCTGGTCGGGCTGGAAGGCGAGATGGGGAACGCGGTTGCCCGGGTCGGCCGTGGCCATGCGCGTAATGTCCACCAGGTCTGCCACCACGGAGGAACCCGTGGGTTCGGCCCCTGCCCCTGCACCGTAGTACAACGTGGCCCCCACGGCATCCCCTTTTACCAGCACAGCGTTCATGACCCCGTCCACATTGGCAATCAGTCGTTTTTGCGGAATCAGGGTGGGATGCACACGCAGCTCGATGCCTCTTGTGGTGCGCCGCGTAATGCCCAGCAGTTTGATGCGGTAACCGAATTCTTCGGCATAGCGGATATCCTTGGAAGTCAGGCGCGAGATGCCTTCCGTATAGGCGCGATCAAACTGCATGGGAATGCCGAAGGCAATGGCCGCCATGATGGTCAGTTTGTGTGCCGCATCGATCCCTTCAATATCGAAAGTGGGGTCCGCTTCGGCGTAGCCCAGGGCCTGTGCTTCCTTGAGAGCCGCTTCGAAGCTCACGCCGCGATCACGCATGCTGGTCAGGATGTAATTGCTGGTGCCATTGATGATGCCGGCAATCCATTCGATACGATTGGCGGTCAGGCCTTCGCGCAACATCTTGATGATGGGAATGCCTCCCGCAACCGCGGCTTCAAAGGCCACCATGACGCCCCGTTCATGGGCCGCCTGGAAAATTTCATTGCCATGCAATGCCAGCAGGGCCTTGTTGGCGGTGACCACGTGCTTGCCCTGCTGGATGGCCTGCAGCACCAGTTCCTTGGCAGGATGAATGCCTCCCATCAGTTCCGCCACGATGTCCACATCCGGCGCATTGACCACCTGGGCAGGATCAGTGGTCAGCGCAATGCGACCTGCCGTCTTTTCCCGTGCGCGCTCCAGATCCACGGCCCGTACTGCCGCCATGGTCACGAAGATTTCCCGGCCGGCACGACGGGAGATTTCCTCGCGGTTGCGCTCCAGCACGGCATAGGTGCCGCCGCCCACAATACCCAGTCCCAACAACCCCACGCGTATGGGTTTCATAGCAGTCCATCCTTGCGAAACATGTCTCGAATGCCACGTACCGCCTGACGGGTACGCGCCTCGTTCTCGATGAGGGAAAAGCGCACATGGTCATCCCCCAGTTCACCAAAGCCGATGCCCGGGGAAACGGCAGTCTTGGCGTCCTGCAACAGCTTTTTCGAAAACTCCAGGGAGCCCAGATGCTGGTAGTGCTGGGGGATTTTGGCCCAGACATACATGGTGGCTTTGGGGTTGTCCACCATCCAGCCGACATTGTGCAGACCCTGAACCATGACGTCGCGCCGTTTCTGGTAGGTGGCACGAATGTTTTCGACACAGTCCTGGGGGCCTTCCAGCGCCACGATGGAAGCCACCTGGATGGGCGTGAAGGTGCCATAGTCATGGTAGCTTTTCATGCGCCCCAGGGCTGCCACCAAATCGCGGTTCCCCACCATGAACCCTACCCGCCATCCCGCCATGCTGTAGCTCTTGGACAATGTGAAGAACTCCACGGCCACTTCCTTGGCGCCGGGCACCTGCAGGATGGAGGGAGCGCGATAGCCGTCGTAGACGATGTCCGCATAGGCCAGGTCGTGCACCACGTAAATGCCGTATTCGCGCGCAATTGCCACCACCCGTTCGAAAAATGCCAGATCAACGCATTGCGTGGTCGGATTGCTGGGAAAATTGAGTATCAACAGCTTGGGGCGTGGATATGATCCGCGCAGTCCTGCTTCCAGCTCCTCAAAAAAATCCACGCCCGGCCTCATGGGAATGTGCCGGATATCGGCCCCGGCAATGACGGGACCGTAAATATGAATGGGGTAACTGGGATTGGGTACCAGTACCATGTCTCCCGTATCCAGCACGGCCAGCATCAAGTGGGCAATCCCCTCCTTCGAACCGATGGTAAAAATGGCTTCGGTCTCCGGGTCGAGCTCCACGTCGAAGCGGCTGCGATACCAGTTGCAAATGGCTTTGCGTACCCGCGGAATTCCCTTGGAAAGGGAATAGCCATGGGTATCGTTGCGCTGGGCAGCTTCCACCAGCTTGTCCACGATATGCTGGGGCGTGGGCTGGTCGGGATTCCCCATGCCAAAGTCGATGATATCCTCACCCCGACGACGCGCTGCGGCCTTGAGCTCACCGGTGATGTTGAACACGTAGGGGGGTAACCGCTTGATTCTCGGAAATTCTGGCATGGCAATGTTGATTGGCGAACGGGCAAAAGGCATAATTTTAACCGATTGGAGCGCCCCTTGAAACTGATCCACCACACACCGGACACCCCCTACGCCATCAGCGGCCATGGCCCGGGCTTCGTGCTGCTCAATGGAACCCGCCGGGAGCACAGCCTGGTGGTGTGCATCGACCGGGTTCTGGAGGCCTGGGCCCCCGACTTCGAACACCTGGAAGAGGGCCACTTCGCCCAACTACTGGAACTGGATCCCGAGCTCGTCCTGCTGGGAACAGGCATGGTTTTCCGGTTTCCGCCGCCAGCCCTGACGCGCCCGCTGGTGGAAGCAGGCATCGGCCTGGAAGTCATGGATACCCAGGCCGCCTGTCGCACCTATGCCGTGCTGGCCAGCGAAGGCCGGCGCGTGGTGGCCGCCCTGCTGATTCCTTAGGCCCCGGCCAACACCTTGACATGCTCGGTGACGCTGCGCCCCAGGGCGTCCACGTTGTATCCCCCCTCAAGGGTGGATACCAGCGCCCCCCCGCAATGGCGCTGCGCAAGTTCCGTCATGGCCCGGGTCACCCAGACATAGTCCCCCTCCACCAGGCGCAACTGCGCCAGCGGATCCTCGCGATGCGCATCAAAGCCGGCTGAAATCAGGATCAGCTGCGGGGCAAAGGCATCGAAGGCGGGGATGCAGCGTGCACTGAGTGCCGCCCGGAAGCCTGTGCCATCCGTTCCTGCCGGCAGGGGGATGTTGATGATATGGTCACTCACCGTATCGGCACCCTGGTAGGGGTAGAAAGGATGCTGGAACGTGGAGCAGAACAACACCCGGGAGTCCTGCCGGAAAATGTTTTCCGTGCCATTGCCGTGGTGCACGTCGAAATCGAGGATGGCAACCCGTTCCAGGCCGTACCGTTCCATGGCATAGGCGGCCGCGATGGCCACCGTATTGAAAAAACAGAACCCCATGGGGCGATCGCGCTCCGCATGATGCCCTGGAGGACGCACGCCGCAGAAGGCATTCTGCACCGACCCCTGCAGCACCAGGTCCACGCCCAGTAACGCTGCGCCCACGGCGCCCAATGCCGCCGTCAGGGTATGGGGGTTCATGGCCGTATCGGGATCAAGATGTATCCTGCCCTGTCGCGGCGAGGCCGCAAAGATGTTCTGCACATGCGTTGCCGAATGCACCAGTTCCAGGTGACGGCGATCTGCCAAAGGCGCTTCGTGGTGCTCCAGGCAGGGCATCAGCCCCCCGGCAATCAGGCGGTCATTGATGGCGTCAAGGCGCGCAGGGCTCTCGGGATGATAATCCCCCATGTCATGCCGGCCACATGCGTTGTGGGTGATGAAAGCGGTGTGTACCATTCGAATGTTGGGTTACCCGGTAACCTCAAGCAGGAGTTGTCGTGAGGCCCCATTATCTGTCGCCATTTTTTTCACCGCAATCCATTGCCGTGGTCGGCGCAGGGAATCATACGAATTCTGCCGGCGGGCAGGTGCTCCGGCATCTGCTCGCCAGCGGCTACCGGGGAACGCTGTACCCGGTGCATCTGACCGAACCGCGGGTGCAGGGTCTCAAGGCGTACGCTTCCCTGGCCGATCTTCCCGTACGCGTCGACCTCGTGATGCTCGCCACGCCGGCAGCCACCATTCCAGCGCTGATAACCCAATGCGGGCAACTGGAACTGCGATCGGTGGTCATATTATCGGCGGGATTCAGTGCATCGGGGCCCGAGGGTGCGCAGCGGGAAACGCAACTCCTGGAAATCGCACAACGTCATCACGTCCGCATCCTCGGACCCAACTCCATCGGTGTCATGCGTCCTGCCATTGGCCTGTCCACGCCCTTCGTCAAGGCCGGCAGCGTGGCACTGGTATCCCAATCCACGGCACTCACCAGCGGCGTGCTGGATTGGGCCTCAGGAAACGACATCGGATTTTCCACGGTGGTCTCCATCGGCAATTCGATGGATATCGACTTCCCAGAAATCGTGGATTTCCTCGTATCCGACTTGCAAACCCAAAGCATCCTCCTGTTCCTGGAAACAATCCGGCATCCTCGCAACTTCATGAGCGCCTTGCGGGAGGCTGCGCGGGTCAAACCGGTTATCGTACTCAAGACTGACCGCTGGGGAAGGGCTGCCCCGTCCGGGAACGTCACGCAGGGGGTGTCGGCCATTGCGCAGTCAGATGCCATTTTTGATGCCGCCTTGCGCCGGGCGGGCGTAGTCAGGGTGCACAGCATGACCCAGCTGTTTTCTGCCGCCCGTGCCTGTTCGGTCCGCTATCGCAAGAGCGGTTCACAACTGGCGATCATGTCCAATGGGGAAGGCCCTGGCGCCCTGGCTGCCGATCGGGCACTCGATCACCGGTTGCCACTGGCGCACCTGTCCGCCCGCACACAAGAATTGCTGGCTGCCCACCTCGCCCCCGGGTGTTCCCCCCACAATCCCGTCAATCTGGGCAACGACGCCCTCGCCGTCCACTACCGTGACGCGGCCGCCCTGCTGCTCGAAGACCCTGCCGTGGAAGGTTTGTTGGTCATGCACTGTCCGCAAATGCAATCAGAACCCTTTGAAACGGCCCGGCAGGTGGCCGAACTGGCCCAGCAGACCAAAAAGCCCCTCATGGCATGCTGGATGGGTGACCGCAATGTCCTGCAGGGACGCGCGGTTCTTTCTGCAGCCCAGGTTCCCAATTTTCGTACTCCTGAATCTGCGGTGGACGCCTACCACTACCTGGTGCTGTACAACCGCAACCAGCAAATGCTGTTTCAGACACCGCCTCCCTCTGCCCTGGACCAGGCCCCGTCACTGCCCGTCGCCAAGGCACTGGTCACGGAGGCACTGCAGGCTCAGGCGCTGCTGTTGGGCCACCGGGATGTGGAGAAACTGCTGGCGGCCTTCCACGTCACCTATCGGGCCGGCCTGCCTCCTCCCCTTCAGGTCGGTAAAACCCACGAACACCACCTCCTGAGCGTGGGCCTGGTACGCGATCGCATGCTGGGCCCTGCCCTGTATCTTGGGCCAGGGGGCCTGGCCGCCCAACTTCCCCATGCCCTGGCCTATGCCCTGCCACCGCTCAATCATTTTCTGGTGCAGGAACTGGTCGAACGCAGTGCCATTGCCACACTGCTGTCCGGACCAACATCTCACCCGGTGGACCTCGCACCCCTTGCTGCCTTGCTGCTGCGTCTCTCCGAACTCGCTTGCGAGATGCCGGAGGTGGCTTCCCTGTCCCTGGAAATCTGGATTGCCGCCAGCGATCCCCTCCTGATCACCCAGGCACACGCCCAGCTGACCGATGCCCCTTTGCCAAAAACCCGCTACGGTCACATGGCGGTGCATCCCTACCCGGCCGAGCTGGTCAGGACCATCCGCCTGCTGGATGGAAGCCTGGTCACCTTGCGTCCCATACGCCCCGAAGACGCCGAAATGGAACAGGCCTTTGTTCAGTCCCTTTCGGAAGATACACGCTACTATCGTTTCATGGACGCCCTGCGGGAGCTGCCACGCGCCATGCTGGTACGTTTCACACAACTGGACTACGCCCGTGAAATGGCCATCATTGCAGTGACCGAACAGGAAGGGCGCGAAACGGAAATCGGGGTAGCACGTTATGCCACCAATCCGGATGGGATTTCCTGCGAATTTGCACTGGTGGTGGGAGATGCCTGGCAAAAACGCGGGTTGGGGAGACAGCTGATGACCACGCTGATGCAGATTGCCTCAGAACGGGGGCTTGTCAGCATGGAGGGGGAAATCCTGGCGGACAATAGCACCATGTTGCATCTGATGACCTCGCTCGGGTTTGTCGTTGCCATTTCCCGGGAAGATGCGGGATTGCGCACGGTGACGAAGGCATTGGCCAGTGCTGCCGCGCCTAGCGGGTCACAGGGGGCAACACCTCGAGAGGATTGATGGGCTTGCCGCGATAACGCACTTCAAAATGCCACCTGGCGTGATCCTGCCCGCCTGCCTGCGCGATTTTCTCACCCCGCTTCACCGCCTGCCCTTCCCGAACCAGCACCTTGTCGTTATTGGCATAGACACTGAGATAATCGGCACCGTGCTTGATCACCACCATTTCCCCATAGCTTTTGATACTGTCCCCCACATAGGACACCACCCCGTCTGCCGCAGCATAAACGGGC
>JAKBAT010000073.1 GCA_021808815.1 Pseudomonadota bacterium | reverse complement strand
GGGGGCATCCGGATGGGCTACGGCGTCCTGGTTTATGTATTCGTCCTCACGATTCTCTTTTACCTGCTGAAGAAAAAAACCTGGCGTCGTCTGGGTCATTCCTCCCATTAACACTCCTTTCGCGAATTGCCGGCACTGCCTGCTGCCGGTAATTCACGACACTCCTCCTACTCGCCGTACCAGAAAAAACGCCGGTTTGCCCGAAACAGGCAAACCGGCGTCATGAGGCTGACGGCGTTCAGTAAATGAAGCTCAGGTAGAGCATGGAAGTATTGAAATCATGTGGCCCCAGGGCCTGCCCGGGAATGGTGCCTGTCGCCCCTGCCATCTGGGTATAGAAAATGTACTGGTAACCAACCCGCAGGCTCTGCCAGGGCGTCCAGAAAACTTCAGGCGTCCAGGAGGTCCAGTTGGGATTGCCATTTGCATTGAGCGGGTTGAGCAGGGGATCGTTGCTTCCCGTCACATTGTGGTAGATCAGCATGGCCCCGTACTTGGCTTTATAGACGTAGGAAGCATCCAGGTACGCCTCGTTGAGGTTGTTGGTGGCATTGGAGGTGGTGTTCAGCACTTGGTCGGCGGCATTGCTCGCACTTTCATGGACGAACCGTCCATGAACTGCCCAGTAATGCGGCGCCAGGTTGTACTGGTACTGGGCATCGATCGCCGTATCCCGATAAGTGCTGACCGAACCTCCCCAATCCGCGACGCCGGGGTTGCCGGGCAAGGCGTTGTGATTATAGGAAATCATGCCATGCAACCCCACCTCGAAGCTATGGGGCCCGAACTCCTTCGAATACGCCAGCCGGTAATAAGGAGAGGGATCCACCATGGTGCCCCCGCCGGAATTTCCCGAAGTCGAGTACACGGCACCAATGCCATGGGTGAAGGATTTATAGACGCCCACTTCCCCGTACCAGGTGTTGTCCTTGTACAAATAGGCTCCCGCGCCCACCGCATCGCCAGGCGCATAGTTATCAATGAACGGCAATGGGGCCTGGGCAGCGCCGGAGTTGAAGAACCCCATGAAATTGCCGGACCAGTTGGCCGTGTTGTTCCACACGTCCGAAACCGTGGGGTGGTTATTGACATATACCCCGTAAATCAGGTCACTGTTCCCCTGGGAAAGATGATCGGCATAACGCACTTCCGAATTGTCGATGGCGGAATTGAAGGCGCCTGCCGCATTGCTTCCGGTCCATTGCAGGAAAGCACCGATGTTGTCGGTGATCTTGCCGCCGGCAAAGAGGCTCACTGCCTGCACATTGTAGGCGGAAGTCGGCGCTGGACCGCTCCCGTTCGGCACATTGGTATACCACTGACGCCCGGTCTGGAACCAGATGCTCACGGGGGGAGCATCCTTGGTGACGTCCAGTTCGCTCAGGTTGGGCCGATCCCCCAGGGTGTACCCCGTCAGCTTGAACATGCGGCCAAAGGAGGTGAGCTGTGGGTACATCCCTCCCAGGTGGCAGGCGGCGCAATTCTGGCCCGTCTGCCGCGCATATAAAGGAACGGCTTGGGCATTGAAGGATCCGGCAAGCAGGACTGCTGCCAGAAACAGGAACCACAAGTTGCGATTGGGCATTTTCTTGACCCCCTTTTCATAAAATGGATGAACAAAAGACGCGAGGAACTGCAGGATTTTGGGATGTCGTTTCATGTATAAATTCCTCATTTCGAGAAAGTCAGACCAAACCACTTTCCAGTCTACTTCCGATGAAGAACGTGTCTTTTGACCAGAATCAAATTTGGAATCGTTTCGCGAAAATTGCGACAGGACATTCCTGACCGCCCCATCCTGATCATCGATCCGTTCCGATGCGTAACAGGGGATGCCAGAAAAAACTTAAGGCGTGCCTCAACTCATTTGCATTTTATTGAGGCAGATCAAAACGCGGAGATTGGGGAAATCCTAGAATGACGTTTGGAAGTTGCCCTGCACGCTGCGAACTGCAAAAAACCCCCTCAGCACAGGCAACCTGTAGCAGCTTCGTCAGGTTGCCTGTGTTCTTTTCTTTCCAGGTTTCAGGGACTCAGTCCTGCTTGACACAATCCACGTAGAAACGGGATGTCCCATTCAGCCCGGTGCGGGACAAGCCGTGGATATCCGTTTCAAAACCGGGAAAACGTTCATTGAACGCACGGGCAAATTTGAGATAGCGCACGATGGTGGCGTTGAAACGCTCTCCGGGAATCAGCAATGGAATGCCGGGGGGATAAGGCGTCAACAGGACAGAAGTGATGCGCCCTTCCAGATTGTCGATTTCCACCCGCTCGGTGGCCCGGTGTGCCATGCGGGCAAATGCATCCGCAGGTTTCATGGCAGGGACCATGTCCGACAGGTACATTTCTGTCGTGAGTCGGGCCACATCATTTTCCCGATACACGGCATGAATCTGCTCGCAGAGCTGTTTGAGTCCCCAGGTTTCATAACGCGGATGCTTGGCCACAAAGTCGGGCAGCACCCGCCACAGGGGCTGATTCTTGTCGTAATCGTCCTTGAACTGCTGCAGTTCCGTCACCAATGTGTTCCATCGACCTTTGGTGATGCCAATGGTGAACATGATGAAGAAGGAATACAGGCCGGTTTTTTCCACCACGACACCGTGTTCTGCCAGGTACTTGGTCACCACGGCCGCGGGAATGCCCATGTCGTGGAAGTCGCCATCCACATCCAGGCCCGGGGTGATCACCGTGGCCTTGATGGGATCCAGCATGTTGAACCCCGGCGCGAGCCTGCCAAAACCGTGCCAGCGCTCGTCAGGCTGCAACAGCCAGTCATCGCGGTTGCCAATCCCTTCCTCGGCCAGATATTCGGGGCCCCAGACCTTGAACCACCAATCCGTACCCCACTCTTCATCCACCTTGCGCATGGCGCGGCGAAAATCCAGTGCTTCGCTGATGGATTCTTCCACCAGGGCGGTGCCTCCCGGTGGCTCCATCATGGCAGCAGCCACATCGCAGGAGGCAATGATGGCGTACTGTGGGCTGGTGGAGGTGTGCATCAAATAGGCTTCGTTGAAACAATCCCGGTCCAGTTTGTGGGTTTTGCTATCCTGGATCAGGATTTGGGATGCTTGGCTCAGCCCTGCCAGAAGCTTATGGGTGGACTGGGTGGACATCACCATCGTCTCCTCGCACAGGGGCCGGTCGCGCCCGATGGCATGCATGTCCTCGTAGAAATCGCTGAAGGCGGCATGAGGCAGCCATGCCTCGTCAAAGTGCAGGGTATCGATCTCGCCGTCCAGCATGCCCTTGATGGTTTCCACGTTGTAGAGGATGCCATCGTAGGTGCTTTGCGTGATGGTCAGGACACGCGGCTGGGAGGAGAACCCATTGGCAAACGGGTTGGCCGCAATTTTCCGACGAATGTTTTCGGGGCGAAATTCTTCCAGGGGGATGGGGCCGATGATGCCATAGTGGTTTCGCGTCGGCATCAGGAAGACCGGGATCGCGCCGGTCATGGTAATGGCATGCAACACCGACTTGTGGCAGTTGCGATCCACGACCACCACATCGCCGGCAGCCACCGTGGAATGCCAGACGATCTTGTTGGAGGTGGACGTGCCATTGGTGACGAAGAACAGGTGATCCGCATTGAAGATCCGGGCGGCATTGCGTTCCGATGCCGCCACGGGGCCGGTATGGTCCAACAATTGTCCCAACTCATCCACGGCATTGCAGACATCCGCCCGCAGCATGTTTTCACCAAAGAATTGATGGAACATCTGGCCTACCGGACTTTTCAGGAATGCCACACCGCCCGAATGTCCGGGACAGTGCCAGGAATAGGAACCATCGGAAGCGTAATGGGTGAGTGCGCGAAAAAAAGGCGGCGCCAGGGAATCCAGGTACACGCGCGCTTCGCGCGCAATATGGCGCGCGACAAATTCCGGCGTATCTTCAAACATGTGAATGAACCCGTGTAATTCCTTCAGCACATCGTTGGGAATGTGGCGGGAAGTCCGGGTTTCGCCATACAGGAAAATGGGAATATCCGCATTGCGCCAGCGGATTTCCTGGACAAACGCACGCAGGTGCTTGAGTGCGGATTCCATCTCGTCGGGAGATCCGCCGCCAAACTCTTCGTCGTCGATGGAAAGTATGAAAGTGGACGCACGGCTTTGCTGTTGGGCGAAGGAGGCCATGTCTCCAAAACTCGTTACCCCGAGAACTTCCAGGCCCTCTTTCTCGAGGGCATCGGCCAGCGCACGGACACCCAGTCCGCTGGTATTTTCAGAACGAAAATCCTCGTCGATGATGACGACCGGAAAACGGAACTTCATGAGGCCTCCCTGGCGAAGGGCGGAATTATAGTCCTCTTTCTGCCCTCAGGGCGGCTTTATTCAGTTTTCCCGTGGCCGTATGGGGCAGGCTCGCCACGAGCTCGATCTGCTCGGGAATCCACCATTTGGCGACCCGCTGCTCCAGATAGCGCTGCAACTCCTCGACAGGCAGCACCTGCTCCGGGCGCAGCACCACCAGCAGCAGGGGCCGTTCGCCCCAATGCGCATGCCTGACGGCAATGACAGCAGCCTCCTGTACCGCGGGGTGGGTAGTGGTCACCTGCTCCAGTTCAATGGAACTGATCCATTCCCCGCCGCTTTTGATCATGTCCTTCGCCCGGTCCGTAATTTGCATGAAACCGTCGGCATCCATCACCGCCACATCACCCGTGGGAAACCATCCTTCCTGCAAGGGATCGCGCTCTTCCCGGTAGTACCCGTTGCACACCCAGTGCCCGCGCACCTGCAAGTGGCCACGGGTTGTGCCATCATGCGGAAGCCCCTGACCCGCATCATCGACAATGTCCATCTCGACGCCAAACAGGGCCCTTCCCGAACGCGCGAGCCAGTCACGCCGCGCTTGCCCCACCAGTTCCTTCTGACCAGCCTTGGGCAACGTCAGCGCCGCCACGGGGCTGGTTTCGGTCATGCCCCAGCCCGGCAGCACGGTGACCCGATGGATATCCTCGAAGTAGCTGATCAACGTTTTGGGACAGGCAGCCCCTCCCACGCCCAGCCGCTTGAGGTGGTGCAGGGTACACCCTTCGGTTTGCAGGAATTGCATCAGCTGGCTCCATACCGTGGGAACCCCGGCCGTCAGCGTCACCCGCTCCGACTCCATCAGATGGTACAGGCTCGCCCCATCCAGAAAACCACCCGGCAGTACCAGCTTGCTGCCGGCAAGAGCCGCTGCATATGGAAAGCCCCAGGCGTTGGCATGAAACAGGGGAACCACTGGCATGGCCACATCCGTTGCTGAAAAACTCAATGAATCCGGCAAGGCCACCGCCCAGGCATGCAACAGGGTGGAGCGATGGCTGTAGAGCACGCCCTTCGGCCTTCCTGTGGTCCCCGAGGTATAGCAAAGGGCAGCGGCCTGCCGCTCGTCCATGTCAGGCCAGAAAAATTGGTCGGAAGCCTGCGCCAGCAATGTTTCATATTCCATGACAGGCAAGATCGTCCGCAGGTTGTCGGGGCAGGCGCCCATCACAACCACGTGGCGCACTCCCGACAATGCAGGCCGCAGTGATTCCAGCAACGGCAAGAAGGCCGGATCCACCAGCAGGACCTGGTCTCCCGCATGTTCGACGATTTCTGCGATCTGTCCGGGAAACAGGCGTGGATTGATGGTATGGCAAATCGCTCCCATGCCGGAAATGGCGTAGTAGGCTTCCAGATGGCGATGGTGGTTCCACCCCAGCGTTCCCACCCGGTCCCCCGGCGCGACACCCAGTGCCTGCAACCCATTGGCCAGTTGCCGCGCGCGTCGATGCACCTGATGCCAATTGCTGCGGTGAACCGCCCCATCGGCTTCACGCGACACGATTTCCGTATCCCCATGATAGCGATCGGCGTGCGCAATGAGAGACGACACCAGCAAAGGGCGATACATCATCAAGCCAAACATGAGATCTCCACTCCAGCCATGGGGGCAGTTGTTGACCAACCCGCTTAATTATCCGCCAATATAAGACATTTCGACCCTGCGCAGCGTCTGGGTCGCTTCAGAACGGGTTTCGGAGTAACGGTCATTGCGCTGTTGCCAGTGACGCACCACGATCTGCATCAGGGCATCGTCATCCATCCCGGCACGCAGCGGGGTCTTGATGTCCTGCCCGGTCCCGGCAAAAAGGCAGGTATAGAGGTGCCCATCCGTGGAAAGGCGCAGGCGTGAGCAACTGCGACAAAAGGGTTGGGTCACCGAGGAGATCAAACCTATTTCACCGGCACCGTCCCGGAAACGGTACCTCGTCGCCACTTCCCCTGCGTAGTTGGGATCCACCGGATCGAGCGCCCAATGGGATTGCAACTGCTGCAGCATCTCCCTGGCGCTCACCACGTCCTCCATGCGCCAACCATTCGTTGCCCCCACATCCATGAATTCGATGAAGCGCAGTATCACGCCCGTTCCCCGGAAATGACGCGCGAGTGCCAGCACAGCATGCTCATTCACGTGACGCTGGATGACCGCATTGACTTTCACCGGGGCCAGCCCTGCCTGCAAGGCGGCATCGATGCCTTCCAATACCTGTGCCACGGAATAATCTGCATCGTTCATGCGCTTGAACGTGGGGTCATCCAGCGCATCCAGGCTGACGGTAATCCGTTGCAACCCCGCATCCCGCAGTGCCTGGGCTTTCCTGGCGAGCAGCGCGCCATTGGTGGTCAGGGTCATGTCCACGCCGGGGATGGCCGCCAACTGGGAGACCAGTCGCTCGATCTGCTTGCGCAGCAAGGGTTCCCCCCCGGTCAGGCGGATTTTATGGACCCCCAGCCCACAGATCAGCCGGGCAACCCGGGTAATCTCCTCAAAGGTCAGGACTTCCGGCCTGGGAAGGAAGGCGTGGTCCGGGCCGAATATCTCGCGGGGCATGCAGTAAGTGCAGCGAAAATTGCAGCGGTCCGTCACGGATATCCTCAAATCCTGCAACGGACGACCCAGTATGTCTCGACAATCTCGTGTGATCATTTTCATGATGGCTGACCCGGTATTATACTGTAGGAAGTTTGATTCGTTCGATGTGCTTCCATGAACGCACACAATGCGTTGTTATTTGGGGTATTGCCATGACCATTGCCGGATGCATCCTGGCCGGGGGCGCTGGCGTGCGCATGGGGGGCCAGGACAAGGGGTTGCTCCCCTGGAACGGACAACCCCTGATTGAAACCGTGATGGCCCGCTTCCTGCCCCAGGTGGATACCCTGGTAGTCAGTGCCAACCGGAATTTGGCCCAATACCAGAAATATGGCTACCCGGTACTGCCGGATATCGCGGAAGGATATGCAGGACCTCTGGCAGGCATCGAACAGGCCATGCTGCACATCCATGGTGTTCACGCACTGCTGGCCGTTGTCCCCTGCGATGCCCCGTTGCTGCCGTCTGACCTGGTGGCACGGCTGCACCACGCCTTGCAACAGTCCGCCGCAGACATTGCCTACGCCGTGACGGCGGGCGGGGACCAACCCGTTTTCAGCCTGATCAGGGCGGCCCTGCTTCCCAGCCTATCGGACTACCTGCGCAGCGGGGAGCGAAAAGTGCAACGCTGGTATGCGCGTTGTCCCAGCATCGGGGTCCCGTTTGACGATCAACCCAATGCTTTCACCAACATCAATACGCCCGAAATGTTGCCTACGACGACGCCCACCGCATGAACGCCCAGGAACCTGTGACGCTTGCCAGTTGTGCCGATGAATTTGACCCGCATTCCATGACGGTGGAACAGGCACGCCTGGTCATTGCGCGCCATTTGACACCGCTTCAGGACACGCTGCGCCTGCCCCTCCGGTCCGCGTTGCACCATTATCTGGCAGAGGACGTGGTCTCCCCCCTCAATGTCCCCCCCCATGACTGTTCCGCCATGGATGGCTATGCCGTGCGTCATGCCGATCTTTCCCCTGCTGGGGAAACCGTGCTGGAAACCACGGAAACCCTTCTGGCGGGCGCAACAACCCCCTCCTCCACCCTGGCGCCCGGAACAGCCCTGCGCATCATGACGGGCGCCGTCATGCCTGCAGGCGCTGACACGATCATCATGCAGGAGCAATGCCGGCGTGAAGGCTCCCGCGTATGGGTCTCTCCCGGCCAGCACCAGGGCCAGCACCTGCGCAGGCAGGGCGAGGATTTGCGACTGGGTAGCGCAGCACTGTGCCGCGGACAAAGAATCCGGCCCGTGGAACTGGGGCTCATCGCTTCCCTTGGCATTGCCGAAGTCAGCGTATATCGCCCCTTGCGCGTGGCTTTTTTCTCCACGGGCGATGAGCTGGCCTCGATCGGATCCCCCCTGGCTCCTGGCCAGATCTATGACAGCAACCGGTACACCCTCTACGGCATGCTCAAGGATCTCGGTGTCGAATGCCTCGACCTGGGAACGGTGAGAGATGATCCCGCCGCATTGGAAGACGCCTTCGAGAACGCGTGCAGGATGGCAGATGTGGTCATCAGCAGCGGTGGCGTATCGGTGGGCGAAGCCGACTTCATCAAGCCGGTACTGGCGCGAATGGGCGAAACCGTGTTCTGGAAAATTGCCATGAAGCCAGGGCGGCCGCTGGCCTATGGACGTCTGCGCAATCGCCATTTCTTTGGCCTTCCGGGCAATCCGGTGGCCGTCATGGTCACCTTCTACGCATTCGTGCGCGATGCTCTGCTGACCTTGGCTGGCGCCCACCCCGTTCCTGTCGTGCCCGGCATGACAGTGCGCACTTCGGCACCTCTGAAGAAATTACCCGGCCGCGCCGAATTCCAGCGTGGCATTGTCAGCCGCGATGCGCA
>JAKBAT010000072.1 GCA_021808815.1 Pseudomonadota bacterium | reverse complement strand
GGGTGTTGGCCACCAGGCTGAAGGCCCCGATACGCTCGCCGTAGAGGGAGAAGGATTTGGAAAAGGAGTTGGACACCAGCAGCGGGCGACCCGTGGCGGCAAAGCGGCGCACCACGGCACCATCTTCGGCGATGGAGCGGGAAAATCCCTGGTAGGCCAGGTCCAGAAACGGGACGAGCTGGCGCCGACCGACCACCTCGATGACCTGGTCCCACTGGGCATCGGTGAGGTCCACGCCGCTGGGATTGTGGCAGCAAGCATGCAGTACAACGATGGTGTTGGCACGGGCCCCCTCCAGTGCGGAAAGCAGGCCGGAAAAATTGACGCCATGGCTGGCGGCGTCGTAGTAAGGGTAGGTTTTGACAGCGAAACCGGCCGCCTCGAACAGCGCGCGGTGGTTTTCCCAGCTGGGGTCTGAAATCCAGACTTCCGCTTCCGGGTTGAAGCGTTTGAGGAAGTCGGCACCGATCTTGAGGCCGCCCGTCCCTCCCAGGGATTGCACCGTGACGGCCCGTCCTTCAGACACGACGGGCGAGTCGGCGCCGAACACCAGACCCTGAACCAGTTTGTCATAGCTTGCGAGTCCATCGATGGGCAGATAGCTGCGCGGGGCGGCATTGGCCACCAGCCGCGATTCTGCCTGGCGGACGCAGTCGAGCAGCGGCACCTTGCCCGTGTCATCGGTATAGACGCCTACACCCAGGTTGACTTTGCCGGGGTTGGCATCGGCATTGAAAGCTTCCGTGATGCCGAGGATGGGGTCGCGCGGCGCCATCTCGATGGCGCTAAAAAGGGCTGGTCCGGTCATGATCCGCTCTGGATGGTAAGATTTGGTTCCGATAAATAAGTCCAACAGCCCATTCTAGCAGTGATCGCCACTTTCCCCAACAGCCCCTATCGCCTGCACCAACCCTTCGAACCCGCGGGCGACCAGCCCGAGGCCATTACCCGCCTGGCACAGGGATTGGAGGATGGCCTGCAGTACCAAACCTTGCTGGGGGTCACCGGTTCCGGGAAAACCTACACCATGGCCCACGTCATTGCCCACATGGGGCGACCCGCCATCGTCATGGCTCCGAACAAGACCCTGGCAGCGCAACTTTACGCGGAATTGCGGGAGTTCCTGCCGGAAAACGCCATCGAATATTTTGTTTCCTACTACGACTACTACCAGCCGGAAGCCTACGTCCCCGCGCGCGACCTCTACATCGAGAAGGATTCCAGCATCAACGAACACATCGAACAGATGCGATTGTCCGCGACCAAATCATTGCTGGAGAGGCCGGATTGCGTCATTGTCGCCACTGTTTCCGCCATTTATGGGATTGGGGACCTGGGTGAGTACCACCATATGATCCTGCATTTGCGTGAACGGGAAAAGATGGACCAGAGAGCCATCATTGGCCGCCTGACGGCCATGCAGTACACCCGCAACGACATGGAATTCAAGCGCGGGGTGTTTCGTGTGCGGGGGGACGTGATCGACATTTTCCCCGCGGAAAACAGCGAATCCGCACTGAGGGTGACCCTGTTTGACGATGAAGTGGAACACCTGATGCTGTTCGATCCCCTGACCGGGCGTGCGCAACAGCGCCTGGGGCGATTCACGGTATTTCCCTCCAGCCACTACGTGACGCCCCGGGATACGGTATTGCAGGCGATCGAGACCATCAAGCTGGAGTTGTCGGAACGCATGGAATTCTTCGCGCGTGCCAATAAACTGGTGGAACTGCAACGGATCGAGCAGCGTACCCGTCATGACCTCGAAATGCTCAATGAAATCGGATTTTGCAAGGGCATCGAAAACTATTCCCGCCACCTGTCCCGTCGTGCGCCGGGTGAACCTCCTCCCACCTTGATTGAATACCTGCCACGCGAAGCCATCCTGTTCATCGACGAATCCCATGTCACGGTTCCCCAGATTGGCGGCATGTACCGGGGGGACCGGGTGCGCAAGGAGAACCTGGTGGATTACGGTTTCAGGCTTCCCTCTGCCCTGGACAACCGTCCCTTGCGCTTTGATGAGTTCGAACGCATGATGCCCCAGACCATCTTCGTTTCCGCGACACCTGCCGATTATGAGGCGCGCCACGCGGGTCAGGTGGTGGAGCAGCTGGTGCGTCCCACAGGCCTGGTGGATCCGGTTCTGATTGTCAAACCGGCGCGTACGCAGGTGGATGATCTCCTGTCAGAGGCACACGCGCGCATTGCCCAGGGGGAAAGGGTGCTGGTGACTACCCTGACCAAGCGCATGGCGGAAGATTTGACTGAATTTCTGGATGAACATGGCATCAAGGTGCGCTACCTGCATTCGGACATCGATACCGTCGAACGGGTGGAAATCATCCGCGATTTGCGCAGTGGCGTCTTTGACGTGCTGGTCGGCATCAATCTCCTGCGGGAGGGGCTCGATATTCCGGAAGTTTCCCTTGTGGCCATCCTGGATGCCGACAAGGAAGGGTTCCTGCGTTCCACCCGCTCCCTGATACAGACGATCGGCCGTGCGGCACGCCATCTTCATGGCACGGCAATCCTGTATGCCGATGTGATCACGAATTCCATCCGTGCCGCCATGGGGGAAACGGAACGACGGCGCAACCTGCAACTGGCTTATAACGAAACCCACCAGATCACGCCGCGCAGCGTCAGCAAACGGGTCAAGGACCTGATCGAGGGTATCTATGATCCGGAAAACGCCCATGAGACACTTGCCCGCATTTCGCAAGACGAACATCTGGAGGGTTTATCCGGCAAGGATCTTGCCGCGTTGCTCAAACGCCTGGAAAAGGAAATGCTGGACGCAGCGAAGAATCTGGAATTTGAATTGGCGGCTGAAAAGCGTGATGAGTTGAAGCGCGTGCGCGAGCTGATGTTCCGAACCTGAGGGCATTCCCATGAAATCCTTGATGGCCACGGCCATTTCCCTTGCCTTGTTATGTGCCGGTTGCGCTGAATGGATCCCGACGCCTGAACAATCCGGTATCGACCGGCGCTGGGAAGATGACGCGGTACGCCCGCAGGATGATCTGTATCGCCATGTCTCCGGAAAATGGCTGGAAACTGCCGTCATTCCCCCCGACAAAGCGCGTTATGGCGCTTTCGATCAGATCCGGGACCAGACGGAAGCACGTCTGCGTTCGATCATCGAAGGATTGGCAATCCAGAGAGATATTCCGGAAGGGTCGAATGCCTTCAAAATGGCGTCCCTCTACCGCGACTTCATGGATGAAGCCGCACTGGAGTCCCGTGGCATCTCCCCGTTGACCCCGCTGCTGGCGCAAATCGACCAGGTGACTGACCGCAATGCCCTGTTTGCGGTCCTGTCTCAATTTGCCGCCCTGGACATCGGGGTGCCCCTGGAAATCACGGTGGCACCCGATGCCCGCGCGACCACCCGTTACGCCGTCTACGTTTCCCAGGGTGGGTTGGGGATGCCGGATCGGGACTATTACCTCAACCAGGAGGACCAGCGCCTCCGGTCGATCCGGGAGGCCTATCTCCAGTATCTGGAGCGCCTGTTCACCCTGTCGCAGACGGACTCACCCCAGGCGTGTGCAAAACGCGTGCTGGCGATGGAAACCCGCCTGGCAGAGGGACAGTGGAGCAAAGTGGAGAACCGGGATGCCATCAAGACCTATAACCGGTTTGCCATCTCCAATCTCGCCACCATGCTCTCGGATGATGTGGGCTGGGCGGCCTGGCTCAATGGACTGGATATCCTGCAGCGCACCGATGCCCTGATCGTGCGTCAACCCAGCTACCTCCGCGCTTTTGGGCACCTGAGCCGGGAATTGCCGCTGGAGGACTGGAAGCTGTACCTGAGGGCCCGGGTCCTGGATGCCTACGCGCCCTATCTGGGCCACGCGTACGTGGTGGCCCAGTTCAAATTTCATGGCACCACGGTACGTGGCATTCCCGAAAACCGCCCGCGCTGGAAGCGGGCAGTTGCAGTCGTGGAATCCAGCATGGGGGAAGCCCTGGGACAGCGGTATGTGGCCGAATTCTTTCCCGAATCGAGCAAGCAGCGCATGCAGACGCTGGTGTCACACCTGAAGCTTGCCTATCGGCACAGCATCGAAACCCTGCCCTGGATGGGAACCGCCACCCGTCAGGAGGCTCTGCGGAAACTGGAAGCCCTGGGAACCAAAATCGGTTATCCCGATCGCTGGCGTGATTACAGCGCACTCGAGATCCGCCCTGGCGATCTGCTGGGCAATCTGATGCGTGCCAGCCGCTTCGAGACCCGGCGCCAACTCGCCAAACTGGGCAAACCCATTGACCGCAATGAATGGAGCATGACGCCACAAACCGTCAATGCCTATTACAGCGCCCGGTTCAACGAGATCGTTTTTCCTGCAGCCATCCTGCAACCCCCTTTCTTTGATGCCAAGGCAGACGATGCCGTGAATTATGGCGGCATCGGCGCCGTGATCGGCCATGAGATCAGCCATGCCTTTGATGACCAGGGCAGCCAGTCCGATGCGGAAGGCAACCTGCGCGACTGGTGGTCCGAAGAGGATCGGGCGCGTTTCCGGGAACGTACCCAGGCACTGGTCCGGCAATACGATGCCTATACGCCGGTTCCCGGCTACCACGTCAACGGTGCGCTGACCCTCGGGGAAAACATTGCGGACAATTCGGGCCTGGCCATTGCCTATAAAGCCTATCATCTGGCCTTGGGCGGACAGGAGGCTCCGGAGATCGATGGCTTGGGCGGGGACCAGCGCTTTTACAGCGGGTGGGCCCAGATATGGCGGAGCCAGGTACGCGTGGAAGAACTCATCCGATTGCTCAAGGTGGACCCCCATGCACCTGCAGCCGTGCGGGCAAATGGCGCCCTTGTGAACCAGCCCGGTTTTCAGTCTGCCTACGGTACCCGTCCGGGCGATGGCCTGTACCGATCCCCGGAGGAGCAGGTTATTCTGTGGTAGCGCGCAGTACCTTGCCAGGATTCAGCAACCCGAGGGGGTCCAGGGCCTGCTTGAGGCATTTCATCATGTCCAGTGCTACCGGGTCCTTGTAACGCACCAGTTCGTCCACCTTGAGTTGTCCGATCCCATGTTCGGCACTGATGCTGCCGGAGAGCCGGTCCACTGTGTCATGGACGATGCGGTTGACGGCGGGTGTCTGGCGGATGAATTCCGCATTTTCCTGGGAGCCGGGTTTGGACAGGTTGTAATGCAAATTGCCATCCCCCACGTGACCAAAGCAGACCAGGCGAATTCCGGGAAATTGCGTTTCCAGACGGGCCGTGGCTTCTTCGATGAAATCCGGTATGCGGCTGACCGGCACGCTCACGTCGTGCTTGATGCTGATGCCTTCCAGGCGTTGGGCCTCGGAAATCTGTTCGCGCAGTGCCCACAGGGCATTCATCTGGCTTTCGCTCTGGGCAATGGCTGCATCCAGAATGAGGGAAGACTGGAGGGCTTCGTTCAGGCTTCTCGACAATACTTCCTGCGGATCGGCTTCGGGATCGGTATCGTCCATTTCCACCAGGACATACCAGGGAGCCTCATGGTTCAACGGGTCCCGGCTGCCGGGAATGTGGTGTAACACCAGCTGCAGGGACATTCTCGAAATCAGTTCAAACCCCGTGACGCGCTCTCCGCTTCGGGTGCGCAAATGACCCAGCAGTGTGACTGCCGCGGCGGGGGTCGTGAGCGCCACCCAGGCAACGGCCCGGGCATGGGGCAGGGGAAACAGGCGCAATACGGCGGCCGTGATGACACCCAACGTGCCTTCCGCGCCAATGAACCACTGTTTCAGGTCATATCCCGTATTATCCTTCCGGAGCGCCTGCAATCCATTCCAGATGCGCCCATCCGGGAGCACGACTTCGAGCCCAAGCACCAGGCTGCGCATGTTTCCATAGCGCAGCACCGCAGTTCCCCCTGCGTTGGTGGAAATCACGCCACCGATTTCGGCACTGCCTTCCGAAGCGATGCTCAGGGGAAACAGATGTCCGCCCAGGCGTGCGGCATTCTGTACATCCGCCAGCACGGCTCCGGCTTCGCAGGTGAGGGTGTCATTGTCCCAGTCGGTTTCGATGATCTTGTTCATGCGCGACAGGTTCAAAATGATTTCGCCTTGCCCGGGACGCGGCACTGAAGCGCCGCACTGGCTGGTGTTTCCTCCCTGGGGCACGATGGCGATGCGATGCTCCTGGCAGATGCGCAGGGTGGCCGCCACCTCATCGGTGGTGGCCGGTTTGATCACCAACCCCGCATCCCCCTGAAAGCGGCCGCGCCAGTCCGTATTGTAGGGTGGCAATGCGGCAGGGTCCGTGACCAGACCCGCTGGGCCCACGATCGGGGCAAACAATTCAATGCGTGACATGGGATTTAGTCCGAAGGCGTGTGACCGTTGCATCAATCAGTTGTCGTGCAATGCTCACCGGGTGAGGGAGGGCAGGCAAGGCATGCATGGGAAACCAGCGGGCATCCTCGATTTCACCGGGCTGTGGCACCACTTCACCGGCCAGGTAGTGACAGGTGAATGCGACCATCAGGGAATGGGGAAATGGCCAGGATTGGCTCTGGAAATAGCGGATATCACGCACTTCCAAAGCCACCTCTTCCCGGATTTCGCGGCGCAAAGCGGTTTCAAGATCTTCCCCTGCTTCGCAGAAGCCGGCCAGTGCGCTATAGACGCCGGGGGCAAAATGCGCGCTGCGCGCCAGCAGCAGCTCCTGTTCGCGCACCACCAGGCCCATGACCACGGGAGCGATGCGCGGATAGGCCGCATGGTGGCAGGCGGGACAGATTTTTGCCCGTTCGTCGTTGCTCAGGATCGTGGCATGTCCGCATTGGCTGCAAAACTGGTGGGTGCGGTCCCAGTCGATGATCTGGAGCGCGCGCCCTGCCAGCGTCAGCAAGGGGGCATCCACCTTCCCGAACAGGGAGCGCAGTCCCACGAATTCATGGCCCGTCGGCGCCGGAGTCTCCAGACGTACTTCCAGGCTCACGCAGGGGCGTGCATCCAGGGTACCCAGCGGACACCGGCGCAGGGGAGGGCCGAGGGCTGGCAGCAGTGCCTCGTCGGGCAAGGCATACTGCCCCCCTTGAGTTGCCACGAGCAGGGAAGTGCCGCGGAATACGAAACAGGATGCCGTCACGGGTCGCTTGCCTGGAATTCTGCCAATGGAACCTGTTCAAGGGACTCCAGCCAGACGGTGGCCATCGCATCGCTGGGAGCCCGCCAGTCTCCACGTGGCGAAAGGGAACCGCCCGACCCCACTTTGGGGCCATTGGCAATGCAGGAGCGCTTGAACTGGCTGTTCTGGAAAAAACGCACCACGAACTGCTGCAGCCAATGCCGTATGGTCGCAATATCGTGCCCGATCCGGTCCGCTTGAGGAATATTGGGCCATTCCCCCAGGGCAGGATCGCGCCAGGCACACCAGGCCATGAAGGCAATGCGCGGCGGGGCAAAGCCGAAACGCAGGGTGTGATACAGGTTGAAATCCTGCAATGCATAGGGCCCCACCACGGATTCGGTGCGCTGCGGGCCATGTTCCGGGTGGGTGGGGATCAGTTCCGGGGTGATGTCCTGGGCCAGGATGGGCGCCAGGGTCTCCGAAACGGCACGGCCCAGGTGCCCGTTTTCCATGACCCAGCGGATCAGGTACTGCACCAGTGTTTTGGGCACGCTGGCATTGACATGGTAATGGGCCATATGGTCGCCCACCCCGTAAGTGGACCAGCCCAGCGCCAGTTCACTGAGGTCGCTCGTGCCCACCACCAGTGCCCCATGCTGGTTGGCGAGCCGGAACAGGTGGCTGGTGCGCTCACCGGCCTGCACGTTTTCGAAGGTGATGTCGTAGGCGGGGTTGCCCTCGCGGAAGGGGTGCCCAATGTCCTGCAGCATTTGCAGGCAGCTCGGGCGAATGTCGATCTCTGCCGCGCTCACCTCCAGGGCTGCCATCAACCGGTGGGCCAGCTGTAAGGTCTGCGGGGAAGTGGCAAAGCCGGGCATCGTATAGGCCAGTATCTGCTGCCGGGGCCAGTTCAGGACGCGTGCTGCCTCGACGGCCACCAGCAGGGCATGCGCCGAATCCAGCCCGCCCGAAATCCCGATCACCATTTTCCGGATGCCGGCAGCTTTCAGGCGGGTGACGAGTCCCTGCACCTGGATGTGGAACACCTCGCGACAGCGTTCATTACGCAAATCCGGGGCGTTGGGAACATAGGGATAGCGCAGGGGAGGGACGGCCAGGGGCAGTTCGGGAACCTGGGGCAGGGGTAACTCGAAGGCCAAGGTTCGCACGCGTTCAAGCACCGGGCGATGACGTGCGGCCGTTTCACCGAAGGTGTTCTGGCGCATGCGCTCCTGATGCAGGCGCACCAGATCCACATCCGCGACGATGATTTGCCCTGCGCTGGAAAAGCGGGTGCTTTCCGCCCTGATCTCCCCATAGTCGGCAATCAAGCCATGCCCATCCCAGGCCAGGTCGGTGGTGGATTCGCCTTGTCCGGAAGCGCTGTACAAATAGGCGGCGAGGCAGCGTGCGGAGTGGCTGGCCACCAGTTGGCGGCGGTAGGCGTCCTTGCCAATGGTGACATTGGAGGCGGAAAGATTGGCCACCAGGGTTGCCCCGGCCAGGGCTGCGAAGCTGGAGGGCGGAATCGGGACCCACAGGTCCTCGCAAATTTCCACGGCCAGCGTGAAGAGGGGCTGGTTGACGGCGCGAAATGCCAGATGGGTGCCAAAGGGAATGCCAGGAAAACCGGGCAGATCGACCGTTTGCGTCAGGGCCTGGTCGCCCGCCGTGAAATGCCGGGCTTCATAAAATTCGCGATAGTTGGGCAGATAGGTTTTGGGAACGATCCCCAGGAT
>JAKBAT010000071.1 GCA_021808815.1 Pseudomonadota bacterium | reverse complement strand
CGATCTTTCGATGGGGATTATGTGCGGGCACTGGAATACGGTTTACCACCGACGGCCGGGGAAGGGATTGGCATTGACCGGTTGGTGATGTTGCTGACCGATAGCCCCAGCATTCGTGACGTGATCCTGTTTCCCCAGTTGCGGCGCGAGTAGCCGGAGACCCCCTTGATGGCCCGTTTCGAAATTGCTGTGGGGTTGCGTTATACCCGGGCCAAGCGCCGCAATCATTTCATTTCTTTCATTTCACTCATTTCCATGGCAGGCATTGGCCTGGGGGTGGCTGCCCTGATCATTGTCCTGTCCGTCATGAATGGGTTCCAGAAAGAAATGCGGGAACGGATTCTTGGCGTGGCGTCCCATGTGCAGGTGTATAGCAATGGGGCATCGCTGGAAAACTGGCCGGCCGTTGTGGCGGAAACTTCCCGTAATCCCGAAGTGGTGGGAGCTGCCCCCTATGTGATGGGGCAGGGCATGTTATCGTTTGACGATCATGTTCAAGGTGCCCTGATAAGAGGCATATTGCCCGAAGAAGAGGAAAAGGTTGCGGATATCGGCGCCCACATGAAGGCAGGGCACCTGGAAGATCTGCATCCTGGCGAATTTGGCATCGTGCTCGGCGCCGATCTTGCCCAGGCGCTGCATGTGGGGTTGGGAGATCGCCTGGTGGTGATTACCTCCCAGGGGCAGATCACTCCTGCCGGACTCTTGCCCCGACTCAAGCAGTTCAAAGTGGTGGGACTGTTCCAGGTCGGCATGTATGAATATGACAGTGGGCTCGCACTCATTCACATGGGCGATGCCCAGGTGCTCTTCCGTCTTGGGAGTGGCGTTACGGGGGTACGGTTGAAACTCAAGGACCTGATGGATGCCCCCGCAGTGGCCCATGAGCTTGCCGGAACGCTCAAGTTCGATGCCTGGGTAAGCGACTGGACGCGCGAGCATGCCAACCTCTTCAGGGCCGTGGCCATAGAAAAAAATGTCATGTTTGTCATTCTGCTTTTGATCGTTGCAGTCGCCGCATTCAACATCGTCTCGACTCTAGTGATGGTGGTCACCGACAAGCAGGCTGATATTGCCATCTTGCGTACGTTGGGGGCGGCTCCTTCCAGCATTTTGCAGATTTTTGTCGTCCAGGGTGCGTTGATCGGCCTGATCGGAACTTCCTTCGGGGCCATTCTGGGCGTGGTCACAGCGCTCAATATCCGGGTGATCGTACCGTTCATCGAGAAAACGTTTGGCGTTCATTTCCTGGCACCACAGGTTTACTTTATTTCCGAACTGCCATCCCACCTGGAGTGGGGAGACGTGGTGATCATTACACTGACATCCCTGGTGCTGACATTGCTGGCAACACTTTATCCAAGCTATCGCGCCGCCCGCATCCAGCCGGCTGAGGCTTTGCGCTATGAATGACGTTGCGGTGCTGCAGTGTATTGCCTTGGTCAAAATATTCCGCCAGGGGGATCGGGATGTGCCGGTGTTGAATGGCGTGGATCTGGTCGTGCATCGCGGAGAGCATGTGGCCATCGTGGGAGCATCGGGCAGCGGCAAAAGCACGTTGTTGCATTTGCTGGGGGGGCTCGACCGGCCTTCCAGTGGCCAGGCATTGCTCCAAGGGGAGGACTTGGCCCGACTGCCTGAAAAAAAGGTGGGGCAGCTGCGCAACCGATACCTGGGGTTTGTCTATCAGTTTCACCATTTATTGCATGAGTTTTCTGCAGCGGAAAACGTGGCCATGCCGCTGCGTATCGGACGGATGCAGGAAGAGCCAGCCTTGACTTTGGCCGCTGCGATGTTGAAAGCAGTGGGGCTGGAACACAGGCTTCATCATCGGCCGGCAGAGCTGTCAGGAGGCGAACGTCAACGTGCAGCCGTTGCCAGGGCCCTGGTGACAAAACCCAGCCTGGTATTGGCGGATGAACCTACGGGGAACCTGGACAGGCTGACCGCAGGACAGGTATTCGATTTGATGCTGCAGCTTAATCGCGAGCGGGGTGCGGGCCTGGTCATGGTAACCCATGACATGGAACTGGCGGCCCGGGCCGATACGCGATATCGGCTGGTGGATGGCGTGCTGCAACGATTCTGAACTTCCCATGTCCTTTCGCTTTTTTCCGAGCTGACTGATATCGCATCGGGTGCATTCTTGCCAGAGTGCATCTGATCCTTTCCGGCTTCGTGGCAGGAGTCATCCTGCTGCAATGCAGCCCAATCCTGTTCCCTACAACCACGGTGATGGCGGTTGTTTCAGGGATATCCCTGCTGGTTTACGGCGTTTGGCGGTACGGCGGTATGGCACGCCCATTACGCCTGGGGTCATGGTTTGCCCTCGCGGTGATATGGGGATTTGCCTATGCCCATGTGCGGGCCGAATGGCGTCTGGAAGATCATCTGTCCCCGACACTGGAAGGGCAGGAGGTCGTCTTGACGGGCATCGTGGACGGGTTGCCGGAATCCGTGTCGAACGGACAACGCTTTCTGTTTCGGCTGCAAGGGGCAGAGCCAGGCATTCCCCGCATGCTCTCATTGGCATGGTTCTCGGAAGGGACAGATACACCGCTGCCCGCATTGCAGCCAGGCCAGATGTGGCAACTGCATTGCCGCCTCAAGTATCCCCATGGTCTGGTGAATCCCGGCGGGTTCGATATGGAGGCCTGGGCCCTGGCGCAGGGGATCCGGGCCACGGGCACAGTCCTGCGTCAGGGCTCACATCGGTTACTGCCCTCTGAAATTGCGGGAGAGCACATCGGGCCGGGGATAATCCTCGAACGATTGCGGGACCGCATCCGGCAACGAATACTCTTGCAACTCAAGGACAGGCATTGGGCAGGTGTCCTGGTGGCGCTGGTGGTGGGTGACCAGTCGCTGATCCGACAGGAAGACTGGCGAATGTTCTGGAACACAGGCGTGGGACATCTCATCAGCATTTCAGGGCTTCATATCACGCTGTTGTCCGGTCTTGTGGCGCGGCTGGCAGGATGGTGTTGGCCGTCCCTGCGGATCAGGTGGTTGGCGGGCATGGCGGGTGCAGCCCTGTATGCGTTGCTGGCCGGATTCTCAGTGCCAACCCAGCGCACCCTATACATGATTGGCGTCGTGACGTTTACCCGCCTGGCACAGATTCCGGCGCCCGGTACGATGGTGCTGCTGGTGGCATTGACGGTGGTGGTTCTGGCAGACCCCTGGGCGCCACTGTCTTCCGGATTCTGGCTGTCATTCGGTGCAGTGGGGGCCTTGATGTATGCCGATGCCTACACTGTCGGGCATCGTTCCTTCCTGCAGTCAGCCTTTCACACCCAGTGGTCCGCCACTTGGGCCATGGTGCCCTTGCTGATCGATCTGTTCGGGCAGGTTTCGCTGATTTCTCCATTGGCCAATGCGTTTGCCATTCCGATCGTGAGCCTGGGCGTCGTCCCACTCGCATTGCTGGGGGCAATTCCCGGAATGGACCCCAGCCTCCAGGCAGCACATGACCTGTTTGCCGCAGTCGCGTGGGGGCTGGCCCAGTTGGATCGGTGGCCAGTGGCCGTGTGGTCGGTGCCGATGCCAAGCCCGATCGCACTGGCGGCCGGATTGTTGGGCCTGGCCTTCCTGCTGGCCCCTGCAGGACTGCCGGGGCGCTGGGCGGGGACTTGTGCCTTGTGGGTCATGTTGCTCATGCCGGCACCCCGGCCAGAGCCTGGGGGCGTCTGGATGGATGTGCTTGATGTGGGACAAGGGCTCGCCGTGGTGATCCGTACCCGGGATCATGCCTTGATTTACGATACGGGGCCCCGCTATGGGCCTGAAAATGACGGAGGTTCGCGCGTGGTGCTGCCAGCACTGCGGGCGCTGGGCATACGCAGGCTGGATGGCCTTATCATCAGCCACAGCGATTCGGACCATAGTGGCGGGGCGGCAACCCTTTTGAAAAACATGTCATCAGGCTGGCTGTTGTCCTCCCTTGAACCAACCCACGCACTGACGAAACTGGTGCCCCATGCACTTCCCTGCTATGCGGGGCAGTATTGGGAATGGGACGGTGTTCGTTTCGACATTCTCCATCCTCTTGAATCCCAGGTATGGGATGCACACCGCAAAAGCAATGACCGGGGTTGTGTCTTGCGTGTCACTGCCCAGGAAAAGCATGTGTTGCTGCCGGCAGATGTGGAGGCGCTGAGTGAAATGGAAATGTTGGAGCGGGACAAGGAAGCGCTTGCCGCAGATGTTCTGGTCGCCCCGCACCACGGAAGCCGGACTTCTTCCACCGAGCGTTTCCTGGATGCCGTGGCGCCTCGCTGGGCCCTCTTCACCGTCGGATATCGCAATCATTTCGGGCATCCCAAGCCGGATGTGGTGGCACGTTACGATGCACGGCACATCCGCTGGCTGCGTACGGACCAGACGGGGGCTGTGACAGTGAAAATCGAGAATCACCGTATTGGCGTGTCAACAGCCCGTGAGCAGTTTCCCCATTATTGGGCTGCGGAAATCTTTTCCGGGAATTGAATCTTCCGATGATCCAGTATAATTTCCCAGGATAAGGAAGGATTGCCCATGGTTTCCCGCTCGCGCCACCCCGAAATGCCTGACCCCGACCATGGCCTGGCCGGCCTGGGGCTCAACGAACGCTACCAGCAGCCGGATTCGGTACTGATCGAGCAGGCATTTACGCGCGTGACCGAATTTGATGCGTCCGACGTGGATTCTGAATTTCTGCAACGCGCCTTGACCACGGCGCGCCTTCTGAGCGATCTGGAGGCGCATCCGGCATGCATCGTGGTGGCACTGTTGCGGGCATTGTCCTGGGAGCATCTGGAGCGCATGGACCTGGCGCACTCCTTTGATCCCGACGTGGCGGCAATCGCCAAGGACCTGCACCGAATCGACGTGACGCTGCCCTCCATACTGCATTTTGGGGGACGCCTGGCCAATGATGCCCAACGCATGGAGGGCGTACGAAAACTGCTGCTGGCCATGGCGCAGGATATTCGTGTCGTGATTGTTGCGCTGGCAGAGCGGGTCTGGTTGATGCGGATGGTGTCCCGGCGCGAACCCGCCGAGCAACTCGCTCTGGCGCACCAGACCATGGATTTGTACGCCCCGCTGGCCAACCGTCTGGGCGTATGGCACCTCAAGTGGGAGCTCGAGGACCTGTCGTTTCGCATTATTGAACCGGAGACCTACAAGGCCATTGCCAAGCGCCTGGATGAGCGTCTTGTGGATCGTGAGCGCTATATCGCATCGCTGATTCGAACGCTCGAACAACAGCTGTCCGACAACGGCGTGAGCGGAAAGATACAAGGACGTCCCAAGCACATCTATAGCATCGTCAAGAAAATGCGCAGCAAGAATCTGGACTTTGAAGGGCTGTACGACGTTCGGGCGGTGCGGGTCATTGTGGATCAGGTACGCGATTGCTATACCGTGCTGGGCATCGTACATCATCTCTGGAGCCCTGTGTCCGGTGAGTTTGACGACTACATCGCCCGCCCGAAAGGAAACAACTACCGCTCATTGCACACGGCAGTGATCGGCCCGGAAGGGAAAGCGGTTGAAATCCAGATTCGCACCAAGGAAATGCACCGGGATTCGGAACTGGGGATTGCCTCCCATTGGCGGTACAAGGAAGGCAGTGTGCGGAGCGACCGACGTTTTGAGGAGCGGGTGGCCTGGTTGCGCCAGATGCTGGAATGGCAGAAGGAAGTGGCACAGGGCAACAGGGCTGGGACAACACTGCCTCCGGCCGAGGAAGAGATTTACGTGTTTACGCCACAAGGGCGTGTCATTGACCTTCCACGCGGGGCGACCCCCGTGGATTTTGCCTACCATGTGCACACTGACCTGGGGCATCGTTGTCGGGGCGCCAAAGTGGATGGCGCCATCGTTCCGCTCAACCAGCCGCTGCAGAATGCCCAGCGGGTTGAAATCATCACGGTGAGGCAGGGGGGGCCAAGCCGCGACTGGCTCAACTCGGAATATGGATATCTCAAAAGTTCGCGTGCCCTGGCCAAGGTGCGGCAGTGGTTCAAACAGCAGCATCTGGAAGAAGACATGGCCCAGGGCCGCATCATCCTGGAAAAAGCCCTGGCGAGGTTGGGCAAGGGGCAACCCAATGTGGAGAGACTGGCGGCGCAGTCGGGATATTCGCGCGTTGAAGACTTTCTGGTGGGTTTGACCAGGGGAGACATCTCCCAGCGCCAAATCGAAATGCTGCTGGACCCGCTTGCGCAATCCTCAGTGGCAGATACGACACATCCCCATCGCCGGATGCAGGAAAGTGGCGGCGAAGGGGTCCTGGTGCTGGGTGTGACCAACATCGCGACCTTCATGGCCAAATGCTGCAAGCCGGTGCCTCCCGAACCCATCGTGGGGTTTGTGACCCGAGGTCGCGGGGTGAGCATTCACCGTACCAATTGCCGGAGTTTGGCAGCGCTGACGACCAACCAGTGGCAAAGAATGATTCCGGCCTCGTGGGGGAAGGCGTCCCAAGGCGTTTTCAGCGTGGACATTGCCGTGGATGCATTGGATCGACAGGGGCTGCTGCGGGATATTTCAGAGGCATTCACACGGGAACACATCAATGTGACTGCCGTCAATACGCAATCAAGAGGGGATCGGGCACGGATGCGATTTACTGTCCAGATCGACTCTCTCGATCAGTTGGCACGGGCACTCAAGGCGCTGCAAGCGGTCTCAGGGGTTGAAACCGCTTATCGGCAGTAATCAGGGCGCCAGATGTCGTTGCACCCATTGTGATATGGCCTCCACTTCCTCCATGCAAAGGGAGTGTGCCATGGGGTATTCATGCCATTCTACCGGATAGCCCTGCTCAGCAAGACGAGTACGGGAAGACTCTGCCATGCGTAGCGGAATGACATTATCCTGACTGCCATGCGCCATGAATATGGGCAAATCGGAATGTCCCCGAACATCTGCCCGGGGCAGTTGATCCGGCATGGGCAGATAGGTGGAAAGCGCCAGAATGCCCCCCAGGCGCTGAGAATGGCGGGTCCCGCAAGTGAGGGCCACGGCCCCCCCTTGTGAAAAACCGGCCAGCACGATGCGTCGTGCCGGAATGCCGCGGGTGATTTCATGGGCGACCAGGGCATCCAGTGCTTCGGCTGAGCGAAGAACGCCAGCATCGTCCGGGCGCCGTTCCAGGCCATCATAGGCGACGTCGTACCAGGCACGCATGTGCATGCCGTTATTGACCGTCACGGGTTGAATGGGGGCTTCGGGGAATATGAAGCGTATGGCCAGACTCTCGGGAATCTGCAGTTCCTTGACGACCGGGACGAAGTCATAGCCATCAGCTCCCAGCCCGTGAAGCCAGATGATACTGGCCGTGGGATTGCGCTGTGTGACAAGTTCGATGGCCGGGAGAAGTGACATGAAAGCTCCTTGAGGGTTGTCCTGCCCCGTCTAGGGAGAGGCGGGGCGTTGTGCCGACTTTGGGCGAAACGCCTGGATGCGGTCAGGCCGGGTTTCAATGTAGGGTCCCCCGATCAGATCCACGCAATAAGGGACTGCCGCAAAAATGCCATCCAGGGTTTCCCGGATGGCCTTGGGTTGTCCGGGCAGGTTGATGATGAGGGCATGTTTCCGGATGACGGCCTCCTGCCGCGACAGGATGGCCGTGGGCGTATATCGGAGATTGTTGAAACGCATTTGTTCGCCAAAACCAGGCAATACACGATCTGCCACCGCTAGCGTGGCCTCCGGGGTCACGTCGCGCGGCGCAGGGCCGGTTCCGCCAGTGGTCAGGATCAGATGGCATCCTGCCTCGTCAGCCATCTGCCTCAGATGGGTTTCAATGTCGGGTTGTTCGTCGGGTATCAGGCGGGCATCGAATTCCACCGGGTTGAGGATGACTTCGGAGGCCCAGGCTTTGAGGGAAGGAAGCCCGGCATCTTCATAGATGCCTCGTGAAGCCCGGTCGCTGATGGATAACAACCCGATCTTGAGGGGGTCAAGAGGCAGCATCGGGTTCCTGCGTCAGGCCATTGGCATCGGCGGGATGTTGATCGGCCAACGTTTTTGAAATGATGCGAAACAGTTCGCGAAACTGCTTTGGCGGCTTTCCGGCATCCCGTTCCCGCCGGGCTGCCAGGGCCAGTTGACGCAGTTGCTGCCGATCGGCCATGCGATGGGATGCGGCAAATTCATCAACGGCGTCTGTGGTTTCCAGCATGCGTTCGCGCCACCGCTCCGTCAGGTGATGCAGGGCAGTGGCTTCGCGCGATCGGCCCTTGAAGCGATCGAGATGGGCCTGGAGCGGGGCCGGATCCACCTCCCGCATGAGTTTCCCGATAAATTGCATCTGGCGTCGCACGGCACCGTGCGCTGAGAAGGTTTTGACTTCCAGCAAGGCACGTTCAAGATTTTCGGGTAAGTGCAGCGAACGGATATGCTCCGGGCTGAGTTCGGCAAGCTCGGAACCCAGGTCCTGAAGTGCTTGCATATCGCGCTTGCGTTGGGTTTTGCTCAGGGATTCTTCAGCAGTCACGGCTTTTCCAAGCAGCAGTTAATGTTGCTATGATACCGAATTAAACACTCAGGGATGCCCAGGTGCAAGCTAATAACCGTTTCTCGTACAGTCAGGAGTTTCTGTGCTCGAAGGTGCAGTATGCACTGGATCACGCGCGCGCATGTGGTGCCAATGCAGCCGAAGCGGATGCCAGTGAAGGGTTTGGATATTCTGTGACAGTGCGGTTGGATGATGTGGAAACCATCGAGTACAACCGGGATAAGGATATCGGCATCACGGTATTCTTTGGACAGCAACGTGGACATGCCAGTACTTCCGATTTTTCGGAAAACGCGTTGCGGGACACGGTGGAGAAGGCCATCAGCATTGCCCGGCAAACGGCTTCCGACCCATTTTCCGGGCTGGCGGATCCAGCCTTGCTCGCCGCTGCCAATCACCCCGATCTCGATTTGTATCATCCTTGGGAACTTTCCGTGGAAGAGGTCATTGCCCAGGCCCGACAATGTGAAGGTGCTGCCTTGCAAAGCGATCGTCGCATCAGCAATTCGGAAGGTGCGACGGTGTATACCCAGGAATCCCAATTTGCCTACGGTAATTCCAATGGCTTCAT